>JBAPQQ010000437.1:0-1886 GCA_049280695.1 Mycobacterium sp. | reverse complement strand
GTCCTCGGTGTCGCGCTGGCGCACCGGCATCGTGGCGGGCGTCCAGCGTTCGGCAAGCTCGTCCTCGGCCGCCTCGTCGCCGCCCAGCTGCGCCAGCAGGCGCTGCACCACGTGCCGCGCCGACACGTGCCCCTCGCCGACCGCCGTGTACAGCGCGGACACGTCGGCGTACCTCAGCTCCCGTGCCAGCACACCCATTGACTCGGCATTCATCAAGCGCTGCAACGGAAGCCCGCCGCGGCGCACCTCGCGGGCGATGCCCTCCTTGCCCGCCTCCAGCGCCTCTTCGCGTCGCTCTTTGGCGAACCACTGGCGGATCTTGGCCTTCGCGCGCGGCGACACGACGAACTGCTGCCAGTCCCGCGACGGGCCCGCGTTCGCAGCCTTGGATGTGAAAATCTCGACCACTTCGCCGTTTTCGAGCTTGCGCTCCAACGCCACCAGCCGGCCGTTGACCCGCGCACCGATACACCGGTGACCGACTTCGGTGTGCACCGCGTACGCGAAGTCGATCGGAGTCGACCCGGCCGGCAGCGTGATCACATCGCCCTTCGGCGTGAACACGAAGATCTCTTGCGCGGCGAGGTCGTAACGCAGCGACTCCAAGAACTCGCCCGGGTCGGCAGCCTCCCGCTGCCAGTCGAGCAGTTGACGCATCCACGCCATGTCGTCGATCTCGGCGGCCGCGTGCGGATGAGGAACGTTGCGGCCCTTGGCCTCCTTGTACCGCCAGTGTGCGGCGATTCCGTACTCGGCGGTGCGGTGCATGTCGCGGGTGCGGATCTGTATCTCCAGCGGCTTGCCCTCGGGACCGACCACCGTCGTATGCAGCGACTGGTACACCCCGAAGCGCGGCTGAGCGATGTAGTCCTTGAACCGTCCCGCCATCGGCTGCCACAGCGAATGCACCACGCCCACAGCGGCATAGCAGTCCCGGATCTCGTCGCACAGGATCCGCACGCCCACCAGGTCGTGAATGTCGTCGAAGTCGCGGCCCTTGACGATCATCTTCTGGTAGATCGACCAGTAGTGCTTGGGTCTGCCCTCGACGACCGCGCCGATCTTCGTCGCGTTCAGCGCGGACACGATTTCCGTGCGCACCTTGCTCAGGTACGTGTCGCGCGACGGCGCGCGGTCGGCCACCAGTCGCACGATCTCCTCGTAGCGCTTGGGGTGCAGGATTGCGAACGATAGATCCTCGAGCTCCCACTTGACCGTTGCCATGCCGAGCCGATGTGCCAGCGGCGCAATGACTTCCAGCGTTTCGCGGGATTTGCTCGCCTGCTTCTCCGGCGGCAGGAACCGCATCGTGCGCATGTTGTGCAGCCGGTCGGCGACCTTGATCACCAGCACGCGGGGATCGCGGGCCATCGCGATCACCATCTTGCGGATGGTCTCCCCCTCGGCGGCGCTGCCGAGCACCACCTTGTCCAGTTTCGTGACCCCGTCGACCAGGTGCCCGACCTCGTCACCGAAGTCGGCGGTCAGCGCGTCCAGCGTGTAGCCGGTGTCCTCCACGGTGTCGTGCAGCAGCGCCGCGATCAGCGTGGTGGTGTCCATGCCGAGTTCGGCGAGAATGTTGGCGACCGCCAGCGGATGCGTGATGTACGGGTCGCCCGAGCGGCGGAACTGGGCTTCGTGACGTTCCTCGGCGACCGCGTATGCCCGCTGCAGCATCGTCAGGTCGGCCTTGGGATAGATCTGCTTGTGGACCGCGACCAGTGGCTCCAGCACGGGGTTGACGGCGCTGCGCTGGGCGGTCATCCGCCGCGCGATGCGGGCGCGCACGCGCCGCGACGCGCTGGAGGACTTCGGCGCGCCAGGGACCGCAGGGGTGGTAGCCGGGGCAGTCTCCGGCTCGGGCGGGATTTCGACGGCCTGGCCTG
>JBAPQQ010000436.1:0-6174 GCA_049280695.1 Mycobacterium sp. | reverse complement strand
GTTCTACTCGAAACTGACCCAGGTGATCGTGCAGCACGGGATCGTCGACAAGCTCATCGGAGACGAGGTGATGGGCCTCTACTTTGCGCCGCTTTCCCGCGACGGGCGCTATGTCGACTCGATGGTGAGCGACGCAAAAACCATTCTGCGCGCACAAGGCGAGAGCGGCCCCGAGGGGCCACGGCTAGACGTGGGTATCGGGCTCGACACCGGCCCGGCCTACGTTGGGATCGTCGGCGAGGGCGAGATTCGTGACTTCACCGCGATCGGCGACGTCGTCAACACAGCGGCTCGGCTGCAAAGCGTTGCGGCGGGCGGCGAAATCGTCATGTCCGAGGCCGTCGCGCGGATCGCGGCCGTCGATGAGGGCGAGGCGGTCACGCTCAGGCTCAAGGGCAAAGCCGAACCGGTCTCGGCCCGCCGAATCACCCTCGCGGGCTGAAGCTTTCAAGCAGTTCCTGACCCCGGTGAGGTGCCGTGAGACCCTCGAGGCCCGGCGAATCACGGTGGCGTTTGTCGGGGGGTGACAAAGGTCTAGCGTGAATGTTCGACACCGAGGTCTCACTCATTCACGAAGGAGGCGCAATGCGCTGGCGAGGTGTTCACCACGTCGAGTTCAATGTCTCGAACTACGACGAGTCGATCGCTTTCTACGACGCCATGTTCGGTTGGCTTGGCTACCTGAGCTTCTGGACCCTCGACATCGAGTACCGATCGACGTACTACATGTCTCGATTCCCGGTGCCGCACAGCTACATCGGCATCCAACCGGCCGCAACGGGGGAGAAGCTGCGCCACAGCGACCAATCGGTCGGCATCAACCACGTCGCGCTCTGGGCCAGAAGCCGCGCGGAAGTCAACCGCTTCCACAGCGAATTCCTTGTCCCGCGGGAGATTCCCGTCACCGACCCGCCCAAGGAGTACCCCGTCTACACGCCGGGCTACTACGCCGTGTTCTTCGACGACCCGATCAACGGCATCCACTGGGAGCTGGCGCGTCTACCGACCATTCCGTCCCCCCGATCCTTCTGGCAGTCGTACCGCGCCCTCCGCGAAGTCGCATCAGCCCACCCCGAGTGGACGCGCACTGTTCCCCGCGAAGCCATGCGGTCCCTGCCGGGCCGGATTCCGTCCTGATGGCCTGCGGCTCAAACGATCACTGCCCGTTGATGATCCACTGTCTGGCGGCCTCGACCTGACCAGCGGGGAAATGCTTGATCTCCGCGGATACGAAATGTGACGCGAGATGTTGTGCGGCATCTCCGAAGGCCGAGTCGGTTACGACGGCGACTTTCTTCACGTGCTTGTGATGATCCCGGACAAAGCGCAAGTGGCTGACCATCGACCCGAAGTCCTCCCAACCCGGGAATGACGGGGCATCGATGATGACGCCGGCGAGATCGCCGCTTGCCTCGATTTGCGGGTCGACCGCTTTGGCGAGTTTGACGAAGTCGTCCTTGTCGAGCCGCGCCTGCGGTCGAACGAGCACGATGGAATGCGCGGTGTCCAGGTCGTAATCGATCATGTATCTCTTCCCAACTCGGTGCGGCCAAGCGCCGGACGCCCCGGCCGGTACGGAAAGCGTGCAACTTGCGCAGCGGTACGGATAGGGGAGAAGGTCATCGGTGCCTCTACTATCTAGCGGTGTCGTCATCAGCCACGGCGACGAACGTGCCTGGCCAGCGCGGGCAGTGACATGAGTGGACGGGGACAGTCGGGTCAACTCGGGGTCAGCGCACTGGTGTCGATCGGTATCGGCGGCATGGTCGGTGGCGGCATCTTCTCGGTTTTGGGACTGACGGTGCAGATCGCGGGCGCAGGCGGCTATCTGTCGTTCGTCGCCGGTGGCGTGATCGCAGCGCTGACCGGCCGGTCGTACGCGTTGCTGTCGGTATGCATCCGCAGCCGCGGCGGCACGGCGTTTTTCCTGGACAAGTGCTTCGGTACCGTGATCGGCGGGCCGCTGAATGTGTTGTTGTGGCTGAGCTATTTCGTGATGCTCGGGCTGTATGCGGTCGCCTTCGGCAGCTATGGCGCCGCATTGATCGGCGTCGACCCGGACGGCCCGTGGTGCAAAGTGCTCGCCAGCAGTGTCGTGCTCGTGTTCGCGGCGCTGAATCTGGCCGGTGCGCGCATAGTCGGTCGCGCCGAGGCGGTGTTGGTGTACGGCAAGCTCGCCATCCTGCTGCTCTTCTGCGCCGTCGGGTTGGCGTTCGTCGACGGCGATCGCGTTTCGCCCGTCCATTACCCGTCGGTAGGGGTGATCGTCTACGCGGGTGCGTTGATCTTCCTGGGATACGAGGGATTCGAGCTGATAGCCAATGCCGCTGAGGACGCGCGAGATCCGCGGCGCAATCTGCCGCTGGCGTACGGCATCTCGATCGGCGTGGTGATCGCGTTATACGTCCTTGTTGCGTTTGTCGCCGTCGGAAATCTCGATGTCGGCCAGATCGACCGCGACCGCGACTACGCGCTGGCGGCGGCCGCGCGTCCGTTTCTGGGATCGGCGGGGTTCGTCTTGATCGGAATCGCCGCTGTCATCTCCACCGCGAGCGCCATCAATGCAACCTTCTACGGCACCGGAAAATTCACCTACCTGATGGCGCGTCACGGCGAACTGCCTCGCGCACTGGGCCGGCCCGTCTGGGACCGGCCGATCGGTGGGCTGCTCGTGACGACGGCCGGCACCCTGGTCGTGGTGAATGCCGTTGACATCGAGGGCATCAGCTTGATGGGTTCGGCCGGGTTCCTACTCATCTTCGCCGCGGTCAACTTCGCAGTACTGCGATTGCGTGCGGGCAGGGTGACCAAGCTGTTTGCGATCGTGGGCGCTGTGGCCTGCCTGGGATCATTCGGTGCGCTGACGGCATATACAGCCGTGACGACGCCCGGTCATCTGTGGGTTCTCGGCGGCTTCCTGCTGGGTGCGGTGGTGGTCGAAAGCCTGGTTCGACTCCGCGGGCGAAAAACGAGCCATCCTCCGTCCGGCGGTCTTCCTAGCGCACGTGGGCTCGGCCGCTAGGCGGAGCTGGACGTCAGATCTGGAGCCGGGACAGGAAAGGCTCGGAGACGTCGACGCGGTGCTGCAGCGCCGCCTCGATACCCGCCGCGACGCCCTTGAGCGAGGTGTCCACCGACATGCTCGGGGCACCGAGGTTGTGATCCATGGCGGCGACCTCGGGCACGTGCGGCAGGTGAATCCAGCCCGCCCTGATCGGAAGATCGTTGCTGGCGATGTGGTGAAGCATTCCGTACATCAGGTGGTTGCAGACGAAGGTGCCGGCCGCATCCGACACGTCGGCCGGAACCCCCACGCGGCGCATCGCGAGCACCATGGCCCGGACCGGTGCCGTCGAATGATAGGCGACCGGCCCGTCGGGCACCGTCGGCTCACCCTTGAGTACCTTGCCGGCGGTGTCGGCGAGACCGTATCGCGCGCAATCGTTCAGGTTCTGTGCCAGCCGTTCGACCGTGATCATCGCGCGGCCACCGTATTCGCCCAGCATGATGAGCAATTCGGGCCGCACCTCGTCGATCGCTTGTGCCGCAGCGGCGATGGACTCGAAGTACGCGCCCGGGACGATGCGCGACACCACGGTGGCGCCGGCGATGACACGGCCGTCGAGAGCGTCGGCGGTCAGCTGAGCGGGATTGGTGGGCGTCGTGCCGTACGGTCCAAATCCCGTGACGAGGACGGTCGACATCGGATCACCTCTATCGGCTGGGCGCGGTCCGGCGCCGCGGCGTGGACGGGACCAGACCTATCACACATCGACGGTGGCCTGCCGGATTCGGCTCAGCAGAGTTGGCGTAGCACGTCGAGTTTCCGTAGATCACGCACGGGTACCCGCTCGTCGGAGACGAGGAGGTTTTCGAGATGCCTGCTTGGAGTTGGGTGGTGATCGCAGCCGTTGTCGTGGTTGCCCTTGCGCTGGTGGTGATCGCGGCCCGGTCGGTGAGCCGCCGCAGCAGAACCGAGCGACTGAAGAGCAACTTCGGCCCGGAGTACGAGCGTGCTGTCGGCGAGGCCGGCGGTCAGCGCGCCGCCGAGAAGGAGCTCGTGGCGCGCGAACGAAAGCGGAAGAAACTCGACATCGTCGCGTTGTCGCCGGAAGCTCGGGCGAAGTATGCCGAACAGTGGCGCACCGTGCAGACGGCTTTCGTCGACAATCCGTCGCAGGCGGTGGGCGACGCCGACCGCCTGGTGGCCGAGGTGATGTGCGAACGTGGTTACCCCGTCGAGGATTTCGAGCAGCGGGCGGCCGACATCTCGGTCGACCACCCGGATGTCGTCGAGCACTATCGAGCCGCTCACGCGGTCCACCGTGGGCAAGAGCAGGGCGACGTCGACACGGAGGCGCAGCGTGAGGCCTTCGTCCACTACCGCGCTCTGTTCGACAAGTTGCTGGAGACCGATCACCAGACCGACGAGGACGCGCCGAAGGAGGCACGGGCATGACCACCCACGACGAGCACACCGATACCAACACGTCGAGCCCGGTCGCACCGCCACCGGTCGAGCCGTCGAAAACGGACAGCGGCTCACCAGCCGCCGGATCCGAAGCGTCGAGAGATGATTCGCTGTTCGCCCACCCGGACCTGTCCGGACTGCGCTCGCGCTGGAATGACGTCCAGGCGGCTTTCGTCGACGATCCGAAAGACTGTGTGCAGAAGGCCGACGCCCTCGTGGCAGAGGTCGTGGAACGGATCACGACCGGGTTCTCCGACGCGCGCTCGCAGCTCGAGGCGCAGTGGGCCCGGGGCGAGCAGGCCTCCACCGAGGACCTTCGCCAAGCGCTGAAGCGCTACCGGGAATTCTTCCAGCGGCTGCTCGCGGTGTGACGTGCAACCGCCGAGCGCGGTGATCGCATGAGGAAAATCGATACCGGCGATCTCTGGTGGAAGAACGCCGTCTTCTACTGCACCGACATTCAGACGTTCTACGACTGGAACGGCGACGGCATCGGCGACATCCGTGGCATGACCGAGCGCATCGAGTACCTCTTCGACCTCGGTGTAACGTGCCTGTGGCTGATGCCGTTCTATCCGACTGCCCGCAAGGACGACGGCTATGACATCACGGACTTCTTCGGGGTCGACCCGCGCCTTGGCACCCTCGGCGACTTTGTCGAGCTCGTGCGGACCGCCCGCGCGAGCGGTATCCGGGTGATCGTCGACTTCGTGATGAACCACACCTCAGACGCCCACCCGTGGTTCAAGTCCGCCCGCCGCAGCAAGGACGACCCGTATCGCGACTACTACGTGTGGAGTGCAACCGAGCCCAAGTCGAGCCGCAAGGACGTCGTCTTTCCCGACGAGGAGGACTCCCTCTGGGAGCTCGAACCCAAGACCGACGAGTGGTACCTGCACCACTTCTACAAGCACCAACCCGACCTGAACATCGCGAATCCTCAAGTGCAGGAAGAAATTTCACGAACCCTTGGCTTCTGGCTCGAGCTGGGCGTCTCGGGCTTCCGTGTCGACGCGGTCCCGTTCCTGTTCGCGAAAGACGGCGCTCCGGGTGACCTGGGTGTCTTCGACCCCTACGAGTACCTCGGCAACGTCCGCAACTTCGTCACCCGCCGGGTGGGCGATGCCGTCCTGCTCGGCGAAGTGAATGTTGCATACAAAGACCAGAAGAAATTCTTCGGCGGGCCCGACGGCGACGGCCTCAACATGCAGTTCGATTTCATCGGGATGCAGAAGTTCTACCTCTCGCTCGCCCGCGGCGACGCCCGCCCGCTTGCCAAGGCACTGCGCCAGCGACCCGCGCTCGACGTCACGAGCCAGTGGGCCAACTTCGTGCGCAACCACGACGAGCTCACCCTCGACAAGCTGAACGATGTTGAGCGGCAGGAGGTTTTCGACGCGTTCGGTCCCGACCCCGAGATGCAGCTGTACGGACGCGGTCTTCGGCGAAGGCTTCCGTCGATGCTCGGCGGAGACGAGCGGCGCATGCGGATGGCGTACTCGCTCGCGTTCTCCCTGCCGGGCACGCCCGTCTTGTTCTACGGCGAGGAAATCGGGATGGCCGAAAATCTTGACATCCCGGGGCGGCTCGCCGTGCGCACCCCGATGCAGTGGACCGGCGGCGACAACGGCGGCTTCTCCCGGGCAGCCAAGCGGCGCCTCACCCGTCCGCTTCCCGACGGGCTCTACGGGCCGGAGCGTGTC
>JBAPQQ010000435.1:0-1853 GCA_049280695.1 Mycobacterium sp. | reverse complement strand
AGGCGCTCGATGGTGGGGTGGACCAGCATCGGGTCTCCTCCTGCTCAGTGGTAGTAGCCGGGGCCACGCAGGTTCTCGTGGAGCAGGATCGGCGCTTCGGCTGCGTCAGCGGCCCGCTCCCTGCGGTTCTTCAAGATCGCCGCCACCGAGCTGTAAGAGCGCGTGCCGATGGCGAGCGCCCGGGCGCAGGCGGCATCGACCCGTTCAGCGCCAAAGCGCTTGACCAGGCCGAGAATGCCGATACATGAGCGGAAGCCCTGCTCGGGATGGGGGCGCGAGCGCAGGATGACATCGACCAGGGTGGCGGCGTCGGCACCGATCGCGGCCGCCTCGCGGCGAATCCGCTCGTGCGTCCAGTCGCGGTAGCGCCGATGCGAGCTCGGCATGTGCTCGGCGATCGTGCTGGGCCGGTGCGGGCGATGACAGCGGACATGGCTGGCGACCCGTTTGCCGCGATGGAAGATCTCGACCGTCGCCGTGGTGATCCGCGCCTCCACCTCCTGGCGCAGGAGCCGGTACGGCACGCTGTAGTAGTGACGCGCGATCTCGACGTGGTAGTCGAGGCCAACCCGGCACCGCTTCCACTCGGCGTATTCGTAATCGACCGCCGGCAACGGCAGCAGGGCGGGCCGGTCAAGCTGCTCGAACAGAGCCCGCCGGCTCGTGCCCAAGCCGCGCATCGAACGCGCGTTCAGATCGTCGAGCAGCGTGCGGATCGCGTCATTGAGCGCAGCGAGGCTGAAGAACCGGTGATGGCGCAGCCGAGCCAGGATCCAGCGCTCGACCACTTGGACGCCGACCTCCACCTTCGCCTTATCGCGCGGTTTGTAGGGGCGCGCCGGAACGATCGCCGTGCCGTAGTGGCGCGCCAGGTCGGCGTAGGTCCGGTTGACCGTGGGCTCACGGAAGCATGCCCTGGTGATGCCGGCCTTGAGGTTGTCGCTGACCGTGAGCTGCGCGGCTCCGCCCAGATAGCGGAAGGTGCGGACATGGGCGCCGATCCAATCCGGCAACGTCTCGCTCCAGGTCGCCTCGGCGTAGGTGAAGCTCGAGGCGCCGAGCACGGCGACGAAGATGTGCGCCGCGTGCACCTCGCCCGTGACGGCATCGATCACCTCCACCGTCTTGCCGGCGAAGTCGACGAACAGCCGCTCGCCCGCGACATGGGCCTGCCGCATCGTCGGCTTCAGCTTGCCGGCCCAGGCCTTGTAGAGGTCGCAGAACCAAGATAGCCAAAGCCCTCGGGCGCGCTCGCCCGGTACTCCTCCCACAGAAGGGCCAGCGTCACATGCGGCCGCCGGAGCTCGCGATGGACCACCGCCCAGTCCGGCTGCGGACGCTGTTCGGCAGGGATTGTCGGCGCAGGCGGGAACAGCAGGCGCTCGAGCTCGGCATCGTCGAGCGAGCTCACGGCCGGCCAACTCAGGCCGGCGCGCCGCGCACGGCCGAGATAGTCACAGACGGCGCCCTGGCTCAGCCCCAGGCTGCGGGCGATCGCCCGCTGCGTCAGCCCGTTCGCCAGGCGCAGACGCAACAACTCGTGCAGCTTTCGCATCGGCAGTCTCTCGGCCGGCATCCCGGTCCCCCCGCTGTTGGTCGCGGGACCGAGACACCATGGGTTGAGAACTGCCAGCCGCCCTGCTGTTCTACCGCCACCCCTCGGAGTTCGTGATCACCGCTTCGGCGATCACGATCGACCGGAAACCATGATCACGTTCGTCTGGAATCCGCGATCACGTTCCACCGGATTCGCTGATCACGTTCCCCCGGAACGCGCATCTTGGGGAGAGAGTTGCGCTTAACTCGAAGTCGGCGTGACCGTTCAGACAACCCGGCCGGTTGCGATCGATGAT
>JBAPQQ010000434.1:0-2932 GCA_049280695.1 Mycobacterium sp. | reverse complement strand
CGACATCACCCACGCGCCCGCGCTGTGGCCGTGGAAGCGCGGCCAGTTCAACTGGAAGCTGACCACCCACGCCTGGCCGCTGCTGTCCACCGCGTACCAGCTGAAAGTCAGGTCGCCGGGCAGGTTTCCGGCTTTGGCGCCGATATAGGGCCACTGCCGCGGGTCGAGGTCGATACCGGGGATCGCCGACATGATGTCGCGCACGGGCGCGGCGGGTCCGACTGCGCGCGACTGCAGTGCCGCATGTACCCGGCAGATGTCTTCGGCACTGCCATACCACTCGGCGCCAAACGCCGCCGCCGGGGTGTGGGTGCGCTGCGGATCAGCCTCGTAGGGGCGGGAATTCGCCTGGGCCAACAACTGCGCCCGCGCCTGCGGGCGCCCGGTCTCCACCGCTTCGCGCCACTGCTCGCGCAAGTCCGGCTCACCCCAGCCGACGGAGAACATCTCGTGCATCGTCGGGAATGGCGTCATGCTGCCCGGGTCATGGTGGCCGGCGTCGACCAGCGCCCGTTCGACCGCGGCCGTCCCGACCTCGCCGATCAGCAGGTCGGTCGCCATGTTGTCGCTGTTGGCGATCATCTTCTCGGCGGCCGTGCGCACCGACACCTGGCTCCCGGGTGGCAGCTGCTCCAGACCCGACGAGCCAACTGCCTTGGCCTCCAACGTGACAGTGAGCTGGTCTTCCCACGACACCGTGCCCGCCTTGACCGCGTCCGCCACGGCGAGCAGCACGTAGAGCTTGAAGATCGACGCCAGCGGTAGAGACTGGGTTGTGTTCGTGCCTGCCACGGGGTCGCAGCGCCCACCGTCGACCTTGGCCACCTGGTAGGAGTAGCGCGCACGCGACCTCGTCAGCGCCGCGTCGACGTCCGCCCACGAGTCGACTGCCGGCCTCTGCATGGTCGCGTCGAACCGGTCCACCATTCCGTTCTCGTCGGTGTGGATCTGGATGTCCTGCCCGGCGCCGAACGAGTTCGTCAGGTGAAGCGTGACGCGGCCGGCGAAGTAGTCGACACTCTCGACCGTGAAAGGCCTTTCCCACCAGAGGTTTTCCATGGTATCGCGAACACCGTTGACCACGTCGGGTGCGGCCAGTGTGCGTACCCCGACCTCGCCGATCGGCCAGTCGGAGTTCAGCATGTCCATGGTCTGCTTCGCCCGAAATCCGGGCGGCGTGCTTATGCTGATCTTCACGCCGTCGTCGGCGGTCACCGACGACGCGGACGGCGTCGCACAACTGCAGGCCAGGACTGCGACAGCAGCCAGCGAGGCCGCCGCCTGCAGGCGAGCCGACGCGCTACGCCTTCGCGCCGGACCCGGCAACGTCCAACACAACCTCGAACTCCAGTAGTGACGCACCCGTCGCGACAGGATTCGCCCGCTGCCCCGCGTGGGCCTCGATCGCCGGGCCGGCGGCCCACGCCTGGAACGCGTCTTCGGACTCCCACTGCGTCACGACGAAGTAGCGGTTCTCGCCTTTGACCGGCCGCAGCAGCTGAAATCCGAGGAAGCCCGGCTGGTTGTCGACGGCGTGCGCCCGGTGCGCGAATCGTTTCTCCAGCTCGGGCCCGGCGTCCGGCGGCACTTCGATTGCGTTGATCTTGACCACGGCCATGAGGTTCAGGCTACCGTGCGGCCATCATGGCGAATCACCAGCTGACCTATCGCGGCGGGCACGGCCAACCGCTGGTGCTCGTGCACGGCCTGATGGGCAGGGGGAGCACATGGCGGCGCCAATTACCCTGGCTCACCAAACTCGGAAGCGTGTACACCCACGACGCCCCGTGGCACCGCGGCCGTCATGTCGCCGACCCTCATCCGATCAGCACCGAACGTTTCGTCGGCGACCTCGGCGCCGCAGTGGCGTCTGTGGGCCGGCCGGCCGTCCTGATCGGGCATTCGATGGGTGCGCTGCACGGCTGGTGTTTGGCCGCCGCCCGGCCCGAGTTGGTCAAGGCGCTCGTCGTCGAGGACATGGCGCCGGACTTCCGCGGCCGCACCACCGGCCCGTGGGAGCCGTGGCTGCACGCGCTGCCGGTCGAATTCCCCAGTGCCCAGGATGTTTTCGACGAGTTCGGGGCCGTCGCGGGGCAGTACTTCGTCGACGCATTCGACCGAACGGTCACCGGTTGGCGTCTGCACGGGCACGTCGAGCGCTGGATCGAGATCGCGGCCGAGTGGGGCACCCGTGACTACTGGGCGCCGTGGCAGTCGGTGCGAGTGCCCACGCTGCTGATCGAGGCCGGCAACTCGGTCACGCCGCCCGGCCAGATGCGGCAGATGCACGAATCCGGTTGGGCGACAGACTATTTGCGGGTGCCGGATGCAGGCCACCTCGTGCACGACGAGGCGGCCGACGTGTATCGCGACGCCGTCACGGCGTTTCTAACGTCGTTCCCCGAGCGCTCCTGACCGCGGCCACGCGGGCTGCCGCTCGAAGCGGGTGCGGATGGCGTCGAGCTCGTGTGCCATCCGCGCGGCGTCGGCGCCGTCGACGTTGATGCGCAGGCCGGTTGAGCGGTGTGCCATCCAGCTCAGCGCCACCGCCACCCCGAAGGGGGCGATCAGGATCGCGAGCGTTATCGGTACGGTCATGGCAGCAACTATGCGCAGCGCAATATCCGGCCAACAGTGGCAGAACAGACCGGCTACGATAAAATGCTGCCATGTTGCGGTCGGCGGCCGTCTTGGTGATGGAAAAGCTAGCGATCTTCGAATTCGGCGTCATCTGTGAGGTATTCGGCATCGACAGAGAATCCGACGGTGTCCCGCGCATCGACTTCCGCGTGTGCGGGCCGCACGCCGGCCGGCCGCTGCACACGTCCGTCGGCGCCCAGGTGATTCCGGAGCACGGACTTGATGGCCTCGTGGGCGCTGACCTGGTGGCGGTCCCGGCCGTGCATCCCGCCGAGGGCCCGGAGCCCTATCC
>JBAPQQ010000433.1:0-7197 GCA_049280695.1 Mycobacterium sp. | reverse complement strand
AAATTGAACCGCTCCGCATACAACTCGAATTCGTCGAGAATCGGGTCCAGCAGCGCCGAGTGGAACGCGTGGCTGGTGTCCAGCCAGTCACACCGGACGCCTTCGGCCGCCAGTCCAGCCACCACCTTCGCCAGATCCTCTGCGGGCCCGGACAATACGGTGTTCACACCGTTGTTGGCGGCGACCGACACACTCGGGAACTCGTCAGTCACGCTCTCGACACGCTCAGCCTCGGTGAACACCGCCACCATCCGACCGCCCGCAGGCAAACTGCCGAAGAGGCGGCCGCGCTCGGCCATCAACAGCGCGCCGTCCTCGAGACTGAACACGCCCGCGACGCATGCCGCCGAATACTGGCCGACGCTGTGACCCAGCACCACGTCGGGCTCGAAGCCCCACGACTGCCAGAGGCGAGCCAGGCCCATTTCCACCGCGAACAAGGCGGGCTGCGCATAGGAGGTCTGCCGCAGCGTCTCTTCGCTGTCCGGGCTGTCTACATCGAAAATCACGTCCAGCAAAGGCTTTTCGAGAGCGTCAGCGACCACTGCCGCGCACCGTTTCAGCGTCTCGGCGAACACCGGCTCGGTGTCGAACAATTCACGGGCCATGCCAGCGTATTGACTGCCTTGGCCGGTGAACAGCCACGCTGTCTTCGGTGCCTCATGGGATTCGCCCCGAACCAAGCCGGGTGCCGGGCGGGCGTCCGCGAGCGCGCCGAGAAGCTCGACGGCAGATTCTCTGGAATTGACCACCAACGCAGCCCGGTGCTCCAGGTGTGCACGCCCGGCCCCCGCGGTGAAGCACACGTCTGCCAAGGTTGCCTCTGGGTGCGCGCTCAACCAGCTGCGGTACTGATCGGCGATCTGCATCAACGCGGCGGCCGTCCGCGCAGAAAGCGGAAGAATGCTGAACCGTCGGCCCCCGGGCCGCTCGACCGGACTTGGTGTTGCAGCGATCTGTGCCGCTTGCTCGGGCGCTTCCTCGAGGATGACATGAGCGTTCGTCCCGGCGAACCCGAACGAGCTGACTCCCGCAATGCGCGGCCGACCGTTGCGGTCCCAGGCGGTGGTCTCCGTGACAACCTGTACCGCGAGCCGGTCCCAGGGAATGTGGGGCGACGGGTTCTGAAAGTGGAGGTGCCGCGGCAGTAACTCGTTCTCGAGCGACAGGATGACTTTGATGACACCCGCGATACCCGCGGCCGCTTCCAGGTGTCCGATGTTCGTCTTCACCGAGCCCATCAACAGCGGCTGGCTGGGTTCGCGTCCGGCGCCGAGGACCGCACCTGCGGCCTGGGCCTCGATCGGGTCGCCCAGCGAAGTCCCGGTGCCGTGTGCTTCCAGGTATCCGACGTCGCTGGGCTCAAGGTCAGCGCGCTTCAGCGCATCGGAAATGACCCGTTGTTGCGCAACGCCGTTCGGCACCGTCAATCCACCCGATGCGCCGTCCTGGTTGATCGCGCTGCCGCGGATCACGGCCCGAATCCGGTCTCCGTCTGCAATCGCGTCCTCGAGCCGCTTGATGACGATTACACCGCAACCCTCGCCCCGCACATAGCCGTCCGCGGCCGCGTCGAATGTCTTGCACCGGCCGTCTGGCGCGAGCATGTGCGCACTGGAAAACGTGATCATGGTCGCCGGTGTGAGCAGGACATTCGCGCCGCCGGCCAGCGCAAGGTCGCATTCGCCTAAGCGCAGCGCTTGGCACGCCTGATGGATTGCCACCAGCGACGAGCTGCACGCCGTGTCGACGGCGACCGCGGGACCCTGTAGCCCAAGCCGATAGCTGATCCGTCCTGCTGCCGCGGCATTCGACGTCCCGATGGCCATATAGGCCTCGATCTCGGGGTAAGTCAGCTCGTCGGATGCCATTCCGAGGTAGTCGTGGGTGGCCAAGCCCACGAACACACCGGTGTTGGTGTTAGCCAGAGCCGTTGGCGCGGTCCCCGAATGCTCCACCGCGCGCCACGCCGTCTCCAGCAGTAACCGATGCTGCGGGTCCATCAACCTGACCTCGCGCGTCGACATACCGAAGAACGGTGCGTCGAAGCCCGTCACGTCATCGACGAAGCCCGCACGGCGCGTCACAACCTTGCCGGGCACACCGGGTTCCGGGTCGAAGAATTCGTCGACATCCCAGCGGTCCCTGGGCACCTCCGATATCGCGTCGCGGCCCTCGCGCAGCACTTCCCAGAACGCATCGGAATCCGGAGCACCCGGAAAACGCGCCGCATAGCCGACGACTGCAAAGCGGGGGGCCGGCTCGGCCGGACGTGCGGCGGATCCCATGAGGTTGTCCTCCCTGCTTCGGAAGTCGAGATGTGATTGTGGGGAAGACCTGGCGCGCCAAATCAAGGCCGACAGCCAACTATTGCACGCACTATTCCACGCGAACCCGTGGCACGCGAGAGGCTATGGTTCGGGGTTCGTCGGCTGCGGACGACGGCGCTCGCACGGAGGGTATGTTGACCCGTGATGGGTGGTGGTGCCGGACCGGAGCCGGCCAAGCCGGGAGGACGACGCTTTGCGCATCGGGAAGATAACTGTTGGCGCACTTGATGAATGGTCGTTGAATTCGGGCTCGGTTACCTCGTGGCATCCGACGGCCGCGGCTGCCGAAAAGGCACGACGAGCGCCGGTCAGTTCGGTGCCGATCAGCTATATGCAGCGCCAACATCTTCGTAACTATTGCGAGCAGACGGCAGCGGGACTGAACTTCTCCCGGCAAATCATTGCTAGCTGTGAAGTGGCCGGCAAGTGTGATATAGCGGCCATGGATCACGCCGTTAACGCCTATTTACGTCGGCACGATACGTTCCGCAGTTGGTTCGAACAGACTGGTGACGGAGAGTTCATACGGCATGCCATCAACGATCCGGCCGACATTGAATTCACGCCGATCGATCACGGCAACATGACGATCGCCGAGATACACGCTCATGTTGTGGCCATACCGAATCCGTTGGAGTGGGGCTGCTTCAGTTTCGGAATCATCCAGCACGAGGAGCGCTTCACTTTCTTTGCCGCCATGGATCATGTCCACGGGGACGCCACATTGATCGGGACAACAATGTTGGAAGCCAACGGGATGTATTCGGCGTTGAGGGGAGGCGGCGAGGCCCTCAATCTTCCCGGTGCCGGTAGCTTCGACGATTTCTGTGTTCGCGAGCGCGGGTACACGTCAGAGTTGACCGTGGATTCACCTGGGGTGCGGGCGTGGATTGAATTTGCCGAGGAAAACGGTGGTAGCTTTCCTGAGTTCCCGCTCCCGCTGGGTAGTCCGCAAGAGTCGACCAGCAGTGGCATGGCCTCTGCAATCCTGATGGACAGCGCACAGACGGAACGCTTCGAATCGGCCTGCACTGCGGCCGGCGCCCGATTCGTCGGCGGCTTGTTTGCCTGCCTCGCCCAGGTGGAGCACGAGTTAACGGGTGCTCTCACGTACTACGGGCTTACACCGAGGGATTCGCGCACCGCCACGGACAATTTCATGACGCAGGGTTGGTTTACCGGTTTGATCCCGATCACCGTTCCGATAGCGGCGACCTCTTTCAGCGATGCCGCATGGGCGGCACAGGCTTCTTTCGATTCCGGCCTGGACATGGCGAGAGTGCCGTACTACCGCGTATTGGAGTTGGCGCCGTGGTTGAACTGGCCAAGGCTGAACTTTCCGGTGTCAAATTTCTTGCACGGTGGCGCTGCTCCCCTCAACGCTATCCTCGCAGCAGCCGATATGGGCCTTGCAAACAAGATCGGAATCTACCCCGATGGCCGGTTTTCATATCAGTTGACGATTTACATCTTCCGGTACGGGGAGGGCACGGTCATGGCGATCATGCACCCCGATAACCCGGTTGCTGATAAATCAGTTACCCGCTACATGGAGGCGATGAAGTCGGCGTCCGTACGTGTCGCTGACAGCGGGGACTGGAGACGCGTCGCATAGCGAGGAGCATTTCGATGGCCAGGGCCTTTTTGCGATGCGCAATGTCGGGGCGAGGGTGAGGACGACATGCGACGGCTAGCCGATGTTGTGGTGCGGTGGCCCTGGGTGGTGATAGGGGTTTGGGTCGCGATTGCGGTTGCACTTCCTCTGACGTTCCCGAGCCTGAACGAGATGGCCCAGAGGCATCCGCTCTCCATCCTGCCCAGCGACGCCCCGTCGAGCGTCGCGGCCCGTCAGATGACCGAAGCGTTTCACGAGTCGGGTTCAGACGATCTTGTCGTAGTTGCTTTCATCAACGAATCCCGGCTCAAGCCCGGCGACGAAGCCACCTACCGCAAGGTGGTGGACGCGCTGCGCGACGACGTGAGAGATGTGGTGATGGTTCAGGACTTCTCCACCACACCGCAGTTGCGGCCGTTCCTGACCAGCAAAGACAAAACGACGTGGGTGCTGCCGGTCGGCCTCGCGGGCGAGTTGGGCACTCCACGTGCCTATGAGGCGTACACCCGTGTTGTCGACATCGTCAAACACAACGCCGGCGCCGACGGCCCACTTACTGTGCAGGTCACTGGACCCGCGGCTACCGTCGCCGACCTCACGGTCGCGGGCGAGCACGACCGCATACACATCGAGATTGCGATCGCCGTCCTGGTACTCCTCGTTTTGCTGTTGGTGTACCGCAATCCGGTCACCATGCTGCTGCCGTTGGCGGCGATCGGGACGTCCCTGGTGACCGCACAGGCCGTGGTGGCCGGAGTCTCTGAACTGTTCGGACTTGGTGTTTCGAACCAGTCCATCATCTTTCTGAGCGCGATGATCGCGGGCGCGGGAACGGATTACGCGGTCTTTCTCATCAGCCGCTATCACGACTATCTGCGACAAGGAGCAGATCTCGATGACGCGGTCAAGCGCGCGTTGATCTCGATCGGCAAGGTGATCACTGCATCCGCCGCCACGGTGGGGATCACTTTCCTCGGGATCAGCTTCGCCTGGATGGGGGTGTTCTCCACGATCGGTGTGGCATGCGCGATCGGGATCGGGGTGGCATTCCTTTCCGCAGTCACGTTGCTGCCGGCCATTCTGGTCCTGGCCGGACCACGCGGCTGGGTCAAGCCGCGGCGCGAACTCACCGCTCGGTTCTGGCGACGTTCGGGAATACGCATTGTGCGGCGGCCGAAGGTCCATCTTGTCGCCAGCGTGCTTGCCCTGGTTCTCCTCGCCAGCTGTGCGGTCTTGGTGCACTACAACTACGACGATCGCAAAGCCCTTGGACCTTCTGCCCCGAGTTCGATCGGGTATGCCGCGCTGGAACGCCATTTCCCTATCAGTCAGGCTGTGCCCGAATACGTCCTGGTTCAGTCACCGCGCGACCTGCGCACACCGCAGGCCTTGGCAGACCTTGAGCAGATGGCGCAGCGGGTCACCCAACTGCCGAACATCGGTCTTGTCAGCGGTATCACCCGACCCACCGGAGTTGTTCCGCAGGAGTTCAGAGCCACCTATCAGGCGGGGTTGGTCGGTGAGCGGATGGCCGCCGGTTCGGCCCTGATCAGCGACAACACCGGTGATCTCAACCGATTGGCGAAGGGGGCCGGCACCTTGGCGGCCAGCCTCGGTGATGTGCGCGCCCAGATCAATCGAATCGCTCCCAGCATGCAGCGTCTGATCGACGCCTTCTCGTCGATGCGAAGCCAATTGGGCGGAGACAAGTTGGTCAGGGACGTCGAAACCGCCGCCAAGCTGGTGCAGAGCATCAATGCGCTCGGCAATGCCATGGGCGTGAATTTTTCCGCCGTCAAGGACATGTTCGCCTGGGTGGGGCCGGTGCTGGCGGCGCTGGACGGCAACGCGGTCTGCGATGCCAACCCCTCGTGCAGCGCCACCCGCGCCCAGTTTCAGAAACTGGCCGACGCTCGAAATGACGGACGCCTGGACCAGATCAATACTCTGGCCGGCCAACTACAGGGGTTCGGAGACCGACAGACGCTCAACGCAACGGTGCAACAACTCAACGATGCCCTCTCGAACTTCAGCTCGGCGGTGCACTCCATGGGTTTCGATCGACCCGGAGGCCTGGAGGCGGGCCTGACCGATGTCAGGCAGGGCGCCAACCGCTTGGCAAACGGGAGCCAGGAGGTGGCCAGCGGAGTGGACCAACTCGTCGGCCAAGTCAAGCTGATGGGTGCCGGGCTCGATGAGGCGGCCGCGTTTCTGTTGGCGATGCGACATGACGCTGCAGATCCGTCGATGGCGGGGTTCAACATTCCGGCCCAAATTCTCCAACTCGACGACTTCAAGAAGGCCGCGAAGATATTCATCTCGCCGGATGGCCACTCGGCCCGGTACCTGGTGCAAACCACGCTCAATCCGTTCAGCTCCGAGGCGATGGATCAGGTGAATGAGATCAGTGACACCGCTCGGAGCGCCCAACCGAACACCTCTCTCGCGGACGCCAGGATATCGATGGGCGGGTTTCCCGCCGCTCTGCGGGATACGCGCGACTATTACGAGCACGACATCCGTTTCATCATCGTCGTGACCCTCGTCGTCGTCCTACTGATTCTGATGGCGCTGTTGCGTGCGATTGTCGCGCCGCTCTATCTGATTGCCTCCGTCGTTGTCTCGTACTTCGCGGCACTCGGTATCAGCGTCCTGACATTTCAATACCTGCTCGGCCAGCAATTGCATTGGAGCGTACCTCCACTAGCCTTCGTGGTATTGGTCGCGGTGGGCGCCGACTACAACATGCTTTTCGTGTCGCGAATGCGGGACGAGTCTCCGCACGGCATGCGTCTAGGCGTCATCCGCACCCTGAGTTCGACGGGCGGTGTGATCACTGCCGCGGGTTTGATCTTCGCCGCTTCGGTGGGCGGTCTCTTGTTCTCCAGCATCGGCATCGTGGTCCAAGGCGGTTTCTTGATCGGTGTGGGAATTCTGCTGGATACCTTCGTGGTGCGCACCATCACGGTGCCCGCCATCGCTGCGCTGGTCGGGCGGGCGAACTGGTGGCCATCTCGAGTGGGCGCGCGGCAGTCACTGCGCACGCGAGGAGCATTCGAGCCAGTGTCGCACTCACCCGACGAATGCGCCTAGCAGCGGCCGGGTTAGCGCGCGCACATGATGTATGTGTAATTACGACACGAAGTGGAGCGGTCAGGATTAGGGATGAAGAAGCTCCTACCATTACCATCGGGATCCCGCCGGCCACGCAGGCGAGCTGTTACAGAGGTAATGTGACGCCTACGCAACAGT
>JBAPQQ010000432.1:0-2266 GCA_049280695.1 Mycobacterium sp. | reverse complement strand
GGTGCGCAGGTCGTCGAACGGCGGCACCAGCGTCGCACCGCTGCGGGCCACATCCTCGAGCGCGGCGGCCGCGGCCAGGTCGTACGTCGAGCCCACTGCGATCAGCTCGACGAAGTCGCCGCCGTGGTACCGGATGCGGTCGCGCTTCTGCTTGGGAGTCTTGCGGGGAATGTAGACGCGGCCGTGGATCTGCATCGACCGGCAGGCTTGCGCGAAACCTTGTGCGTGGTTGCCGGCCGACGAGCACACCACCCCGGCAGCCCGTTCCTCGTCCGACAACTGCATCAGCAGGTTGTAGGCGCCTCGCAGTTTGTACGAGCGGACTGACTGCAGGTCTTCGCGCTTCAAGTACACGGTGGCCCCGGTCATCGCGGACAGCCGCTCGCTGAGCTGCAACGGGGTCGGCGCGACGACCCCGGAGATGCGCTTGACCGCGGCGTCGACGTCGGCCGCAGACAGGGGCCCGTCGCGGCCGGTCAAGCTCGGTTCAGCGGACACCGGTCAATGGTGCCACGCTGGCACTTCAGTCGACGCGGGTGAGCACGAAAAGGGGGATTTGCCGCTCGGTCTTCTTCTGGTAGTTCGCGTAGTCGGGCCACGCCTGCACAGCACGCTCCCACCAGACGGCCTTCTCGTCACCGAAGACCTCGCGAGCCTCGTAGTCATGGGTTTCGGTGCCGTCCTGCAGCTCCACCCGCGGATGGGCCTTGACGTTGTGATACCAGACCGGGTGCCTGGGGGCGCCGCCGAGCGAGGCGACGATCGCATACTCGCCGTTGTGCTCGACGCGCATCAACGGCGTCTTACGCAGTTTGCCGGACTTGGCGCCGATTGTGGTCAACAAGACCACCGGCTTGCCCTGCATGTCGGTCCCGTCGGTTCCGCCGGACTCCATGTACTTCTCGGCCTGTTCGCGGGCCCAATCCATCGTGCTCGGTGCATATTCACCAGAAAGAGGCATGCCCAAAGACTAGGCGTCAGCGCCGGGAAGGAATCCCCTCACTCGGCGTTTCGGGTATCCGAAATCTGCTTGACCGAGTACCCTGAAATTATGACGACGGCTGGGCACATTCGCGCGATCGCATCGTCGAACACCCCCGAGGTGACGATCGCCGGCGTGCCGTGGCCGCTGTACAAGGTGGTGGCCCTGCTGACGGGTTTTGTCGCTGCGCTGGCGGTCGGCATCGTGACCATGACCGCGGGCCCCGCTGTGCTCGCCGGTGCCGCCGTGACGACGCTGGTCTGGCTGGCGCTGGGCACCGCACAGCATTCGCGCCACTATAGATCGAGTTAGTCCTTCTCAAATGCCTCCGGAGGTGTCAGGAAGGGATCTGTAACTGATTCCTTTCGGGGTCCGTGTGTTCAACGCACGTGGACCTCCTGACACGCCCCGGAGGTGTTGTTGTGTCTGTGCATGTAGCTCCAGTCACGTCGTCCACGATCGTCGTTGCCGTCGATGTCGGCAAGACCTCGGCAGTGTTCTCGGTAACTGACGCGGCTCGTCATCGGCTGGTCGGTCCGTCGGAGTTCTCGATGACTGGGTCGGGCCTGACTGCGGCGGCGGCGCGGGTAACAGCTGTGGTACCGCCGGTGGGGCGGGTAAGGTCGGTGGGGAGGCGGCTGGCCATTATCACCGCCCGGTGCTCGACCATCGATGGCCGGATGGGTGGGAGGTGTTGGAGCTCAACCCCGCTCAGGTCGCCGAGCAGCGGCGTGTGCAGGTTCTTCGTCGGGTCAAGACTGACGTGATCGACGTGGAGGCGATCGCCGAGCTGGTGCTGGCCGGGTACGGACGCCCGGTAACTGATCGCGATGTCGTGGTCGGTGAGATGAGCGCCTGGGCCGTACATCGAAGTCGACGGGTCGCCACGCGCACCGCGACGAAGAATCAGTTGCTCGGGCAGCTGGACCGAGCATTTCCCGGACTGACCCTGGCGCTGCCTGATGTGCTGACCACCAGGATCGGGCGGCTGGTCGCCGCCGAGTTCGCCGACCCGGCCCGCCTGGCTGGGCTCGGAGTCAGCCAGCTGATCCGATTCGCCGCGACCCGCGAGCTGCAACTGCGCCGGCCGGTCGCTGAGCGTGTGGTCGCCGCGGCCCGCGATGCCTTGCCGACGCGCGATGCGGTGATCGCGCGCCGGATACTGGCTGCCGACCTGGTGCTGTTGGCCGACCTCGACGACCAGATCCACGCCGCGGAGACCGCCTTGGGGTTGCTGCTGCCACGCAGCCCGTACGCGACGTTGACCTCGGTGCCAGGCTGGGG
>JBAPQQ010000431.1:0-1826 GCA_049280695.1 Mycobacterium sp. | reverse complement strand
ACCCGGGCCGCTGGCGCCGGCTCCGATGTGGGCGCGGCGCTCGCCGCGCACCACCGCGGCGGTACCGCCGGCGATGAGGCCCACCTGCAGAATCGACGCGATCACGCCGTGTGTGGGGTAGCGGTCGTCCAGCCGCGGCGCGATCAGCAGCTTGCCGGACTCGCTGGCGCGGGCGGCCTCCACCGCAGCACGTGCAGCGTCGTCCAGCGCGATCGGCACCACCATCGACGGCAGCACCACCTGGTCGGCGACCAACAGCACCGGCACGTTGATGACTTCAGGCATCAAACCTCCAAAGTTAAGCCTGCTCGGCTCAACCTTCACCAAGCCTGGTTTGTTCCCGAGCTGTAACGCGAATCACCTGAGCTTGCGACTCCTCGCCGCGAAACTGCATTCCGTGACCGCGTGACTCGAGAAACGCGTCACCAGTGACAGTTTCGCGGCTCAGACTTCTGGACAGCCGGCAGCGCGAAGGGCGGCGCGGACACGAGCGATCACCACGTGCGGCCGGTCGCGCAGCAGCTCAGAACTGGCGCCGACTATCAGCCAGCCTCTTCGATGTAGTTCGGCGGCGCGGTCGATGTCCCAGCTTCGTTGAGCCGGGTCCGTCCAGTGTTGGGCGCCATCGAACTCGGCGCCGACATTCCACTCCGGCCGTCCCATGTCGATTCGGGCCAGCAGCTGCCCCCAATCAACCACCACTCGATCTGCGTCCGCGGCTTCGGCAACCGCGCGCCGACAAGTAGGAGTCTGGTGCGGCTCTCTTGCTGCGACTCGGCGCCGGCATCGATGAGCGGCAGCACATACCGTAGTTGCTTGACGCCGCGGGCGCCCCGATGTGCGTCGATCAGCGGCGAAACGTCCGAAGCGGTGACGCCCGTGGCGTGGGCCAGCGCGTCTAGCCGAGCGACCGCCGCTTGGAACCCCGGTCGCCGTCCGACGTCATAAGCAGTCCGCGCTGCCGACGTCACTGGCACGCCGTCGACCACGCTGATCTCTTCGGGCAGCAGCGTTTCGTTTCGGGTCACGATCAACGCAGGCGGGCGGGTGCGCTTGCTGACGAGTTCGGCCGCCGCCGCAGCATTTACCCACTTCGCGCCGAGGAGCGCGGCCGCGGAGTTGCCCGCGACCACCGATTGCTTTTCCGACCACAACCAGGCCGCGATCGCACGGTCCTTCGCCGTCAGGTTAGCCCCGCGTTTGATGTAGACGTCGCGGTAGACGCGGATGTACCGACGCAGATCGCGATAGGTCAGCGACCCGGACCTGACGGCGTCTTTCCCGCTGAACGGTGTTGTTTCCCCCATTTGCGGGAGGCTGCGACCGAGGTCCGACATGTCCGCGGCCCGCCGCGAGACCCGCCGCGAGACTGTAGCTGCTGACAGGTGCTCTCGCGATCTGCGTCACGGAATACAGTTCGCGCAAATGGCGTAGCTCACCGGCGGATGCAGCGAAAACCGATGTGGCTCATGCCCGTATCGATCATCTGTGGTCGACGCGCTGCGGGCCGGTAGCGGCGGCAGTAGCTGTCGGCACACAGGTACGACCCGCCCTTGATCACCTTGCGCGGCACCTGGAACTGCGGCTGCTGCGGGTCGTAGCTGTCCGCCATGCAGCACGGGTCGCCGGTCCGTGTGTCGGCGTACCAGTCGCACGTCCATTCCCAGACGTTTCCGGCCATGTCGTAAAGGCCGTAGCCGTTGGCCGGGAAGGTGCCGACGGGCGCGGTGCGGCCATAGCCGGTGTCGGGCCGCCACGGGAAGTCGCCGTGCCAGTAGTTGGCAAGCCTCTCGCCGGGCGCTTCCGGCTGGTCACCCCAGGTGAAC
>JBAPQQ010000430.1:0-2504 GCA_049280695.1 Mycobacterium sp. | reverse complement strand
GTGCGGTGAAGCTGAACCGCCGGCCGCCCTTGTCCACTTTCGACACCCGGTTGATCGCGACCACCCGCTCGAGATAGTTGCTCTTCTCGCCCCCGTCGCGGCCGCGGCCGCCCCGGTCGTCGCGACGACCACGACCCTCGCGGTCACCGCGCGGCGGCCGGCCTTCGGATGTCGCCGGCCCGGCTGCTCCTGCTGCCTGCTCGGCCATCATTGGTTCCTTCCGTTGTAAGTCATTAGAACTTCAGCCCGCTCTCGCGCGCCGCGTCGGCCAGCGCCGCGATCCGTCCGCCGTAGGTGTAGCCACCCCGGTCGAACACCACGGTGTCGATGCCGGCGGCCTTGGCCCGCTCGGCGATCAACTGGCCGACTCGCACGCTGTGGGCCTTCTTGTCGCCCTCGACAGCGCGAACGTCGGGCTCGATCGACGACGCGGCTGCCAGCGTGGTCCCGTTGAGGTCGTTCACGAGTTGCACGTGGATGTGCCGCGACGACCGGTGCACCACCAGCCGCGGGCGTTCGGCCGTACCCGACACCTTCTTGCGCAACCTGGCGTGGCGACGCAGCCGTGCGGCACGTCGGGCGGCCGACGCGCTCTGGCCAACCGCCGTGTGCTTCTTTTCGGTACTCGTCATTACTTGCCCGTCTTTCCGACCTTGCGGCGAATCTGCTCACCCTCGTAACGCACGCCCTTGCCCTTGTAGGGGTCGGGGCGACGCAACCGGCGGATGTTCGCCGAGATCTGGCCGACCTTCTGCTTGTCGATGCCAGAGACCGAGAACTTGGTCGGGGTTTCCACCGCGAACGTGATTCCCTCAGGCGCCTCGATCACCACCGGGTGGCTGTAGCCGAGCGCGAACTCGAGGTTGGAACCCTTCAGTTGCACGCGGTAGCCCACGCCGAAGATCTCCATCTTGGTGGTGTAGCCCTGCGTCACGCCGGTGACCAGGTTGCTCACCAGGGTGCGCGACAGTCCGTGCAGTGAGCGGTTGCGACGGTCGTCGTCGGGGCGGGTGACGACGATCTCACCGGCATCGTTGCGCGAGACCGTGATCGGCTCGGCGACCTGCAGGGCCAGCTGGCCCTTCGGTCCCTTCACCGACACGTTCTGGCCGGCGATCGTCACGTCGACCCCCGCCGGAACGGGGATCGGCTGCTTACCAATACGCGACATGTTGGTCCTCCCTCACCACACGTATGCGAGGACTTCGCCGCCGACGCCTTCGCGGGCCGCCTGGCGGTCGGTTCTCAGTCCGGACGAGGTGGAGATGATGGCCACGCCCAGTCCGCCGAGAACCCGCGGCAGGTTGGTCGACTTCGCGTACACCCGCAGGCCGGGCTTGGACACCCGGCGCAGGCCGGCGATGCTGCGCTCCCGGCTGGGGCTGTACTTCAGTTGCACCACAAGCGATTTGCCCACGCGGGCGTCCTCGGTGTGGTAGTCGGCGATGTAGCCCTCGCTCTTGAGGATCTCGGCGATGTTGGCCTTGATCTTGCTGTGCGGCAAAGCCACCTCGTCGTGATACGCCGAATTGGCGTTGCGCAGACGCGTCAGGAAGTCTGCGATCGGATCCGTCATCGTCATTTCGAAAACGCCCTCCGCTTACCAGCTGCTCTTCTGCACGCCCGGCAACTGGCCGGCATGCGCCAACTCCCGCAAGCAGATTCGGCACAAGCCGAACTTGCGGTATACCGCGTGCGGGCGGCCGCACCGGCTGCACCGCGTGTACGCGCGCACCTTGAACTTCGGTTTGCGCTGCTGCTTGTTCACCAAGGCTTTCTTCGCCATCAGTTCTCCTTGAACGGAAAGCCGAGTTGCCGCAACAACGCTCGTCCCTCCTCGTCGGTCGTCGCCGAGGTGACGACGGTGATGTCCATGCCACGCGGGCGGTCGATGCTGTCCACGTCGATCTCGTGGAACACCGACTGCTCGGTCAGGCCGAATGTGTAGTTGCCGGTGCCGTCGAACTGCCTGGGGCTCAACCCGCGGAAGTCGCGGATACGCGGCAGCGCGATCGTGATCAGCCGGTCGAGGAACTCCCACATCCGGTCGCCGCGCAGTGTCACGCGGGCGCCGATGGGCATGCCCTCGCGGAGCTTGAACTGTGCGATCGATTTGCGGGCCCGGCGGATCTCGGGCTTCTGGCCGGTGATCAGCGCGAGGTCGTTCACCGCGCCGTTGATCAGCTTGGCGTCGCGGGCGGCGTCGCCGACACCCATGTTCACCACGACCTTGACCACGCCCGGGATCTGCATGACGTTGGCGTAGCCGAACTGCTTGTGCAGCAAGCCCTTGATCTCTTCGCGGTAGCGCTGCCTGAGGCGGGGCGGTGTCTTCTCTGCGGTTGCCATCAGATGTCCTTGCCGTTGGTCTTGGCGATCCGGACCTTCTTGCCGGTCTCGTCATCGATGCGGTAGCCGACGCGGGTCGGCTTGCCGTCGGAATCGAGCAGCATCACGTTGGACACCGCGATCGGCGCCTCCTGCGTGACGATGCCGCCGGAGGC
>JBAPQQ010000429.1:0-4065 GCA_049280695.1 Mycobacterium sp. | reverse complement strand
GTGCTCAGCCCTGGCAGCGGTGAGCTGATCTACTCCAGCGCCGGTCATCCACCGCCAATCCTGGTCGAAGAGGACCGCCCGACGCGGCTGATCGACGATGCCCGAGCCATGCCGCTCGGCTTGCCGTTCAACCGGCCCCGGCCCGAAGGCCGCGAGGTCATTCCGGCGCGGGCTACCCTGTTGCTCTACACCGACGGTCTGGTGGAGCGTCGTCGTGAATCGCTGGATGCCGGAATCGCCCGTGCCGCCGACGTCGTCGAGAACAACCGGGCCACCGCGCTCGACAGCTTGGCCGACCGGATCATGGGTGCACTGGCTCCGGAAGATGGGTACCAGGATGACGTGGCCCTGCTCCTCTATCGCCAGCCCACCCCGCTGGAGATAGAGGTCCCCGCTGACCCGCGGCACCTCGCGTCCGTACGTGACGCACTGCGCGGGTGGCTGAAAGGGGCGGGGGTCGCCGCCGATCAAGTCGTCAGCGTTCTCGTCGCCTCCGGCGAGGCGCTCGCCAACGCGATAGAGCACGGTCACCGGCACCGGCCCGAGGGTTTCATCACCCTGCGTGCCGTCGCCATCGGCGACCAGCTGCACGTGACGGTCGCCGACACCGGCTCGTGGAAGGCGCCGGAGGCAATTCCCGTCAGCCATCGTGGCCGGGGAATCGCGCTCATGCTTGCACTGATGGATCACGTCGATATCGAGCCGCGCGAGACCGGCACCACTGTGCACATGCACTCCAGGATTGTGTGACGGTCCCTTCACCTCCAGGCGAATACCGGTTGCTCCAGCTGGTCGACCGGGTCGTGGCGGCCTTCCAGGCACAGCCATCGCAGTTGCAGGAGCACGGCACCCGTCGGGGCGTGGATGAGGTCGTTTCCCAACGGAATCTGCACGACCGGTCGCGGGCTCTCCGGGATCGAGACGAACCGCGGCGAATCGTGGCGCTGCAGTTGGTGAAGGCCAACCCGGTAAACCGCCATCACTTCGTCGGGTGCCGGGTTCGGATCCAGCCGTCCGCCGCCCCAGATCACTACCGGGGTGATCACATAGCCGGACCGCGTCGGGTAGTCGTCGAGCATGCCCAGCACGGCCGAATCGGCCAGCCCGATGCCGACCTCTTCGTCCAATTCGCGAAGTGCGGCATCGACCGCGGATTCGCCGGGGTCCATCCGGCCGCCGGGCAGGGCCCACTGCGCGGCATGACTGCTGAGCCGAGATGCTCTGCGGCACAGGAGGAATGCGGCACCGCCCGATACGTCGAGCATGCGGCCGTCGAGGCCGGCGCCGGGCATCGGCCGCCCGGCTATCCAGTCGTCCACCGGCGCCGGATCGACCCTGTCCTCACCGACTTCGGAGTCCACCAGCACCACCGCGACCGCGGCATGCCGTTTCGTCGGATCGGTCACGGCGCGGCGGTCGTGGCCGGCGAGGTGTTCGCGGATCTGCGTACGGAGCGCCTTGTCGTAGCTGATCGTCACCGGTCGAGGGTAGTCAGCCCGCACGCCACCGCCGATAGCCACGGTGGGTCGCCAGCACTCCGACGATCGCGGTCACGCACCACACCGCGACCGCAGCGTAGGCCAGCGGCGATGCCAGGTCTGCGATCGATGCGCCCAACGCGGTGTAGACGAACGCTCGCGGCGCCGAGCCGATGAAGGCCCCGACGGCCATCTGCCACAGCGGGACACCGAACGCACCGAACGCGTAGGAGGCCAGGGCGTCGGAGACGCCGGGAATGAACCGCTGACCGACGACCGCCCACAGGCCCCGCCGCTCGATGAGTTGGTCGAAGCGGTCGGCACGTTGCGCTGAAAGAAGTGCCCGCGCGCTGTCGCGGCCGGCGTGCCGCCCGACGAGGCTGCAGATGACGGCCGTTCCGACCGTCGCGCCGAGGGTCACGAACAGCCCGAGCACGGGTCCGAACAGCATGCCGCTGCCGGCGGCCAGGATCGGTCCGGGTACGAAGATGGCGCCGAGCGCGGTGGACGCCACGATGTAGATCAGCGGCGCAGCCGGGCCGGCCGCCGCGACCGTGCCGCGGACGCTCTCGATGTCGACGATGCGCGCAACCGCGACCAAGTAGAACAGCCCGAACAAGAACGCCGCAAACGACAGAAGCCGGACCACATGGCGCCAGCGGCGCGGGGATTCGGTGCTGTCGCTGTCGGTCATCGTGGAACGGATTCTTGCGCACCGCACTCCCGGCGGCCCGTCTTCAGCGGGGCAAGCAGTGCGTCGAGCCCGTACTCGAAGACAGCGTCGTAGTCGGTCGGCGATTGCAGTGCCCGGACCAGCGCCTGGTCGGGCCAGTCGGCACTCCACAGCGACGGATCCTCTTCCTGGCGCTTGGCCCCCCGGACGGCCGAGAACTGCATCACCGCAGACGAGATCACATGCACTTGCACGGCTCGCAGAATGAGCGCTGCATCGGTGCCGGTCACGCCGAGTTCGGCCAATTGCGCCGCCAACATCTGCTGAATCGGCAGGAACAGCAGCGGCGTTCGGTCGCGTTCATGGGCGATGGCAAGGAGGTGCTGTTGCCCGATGAGCGCCGTGCGTTGGGCGCGGGCGAGCGACGCGATGCGGTCGACGGGAGTGTCGCCGCCGGCCGGCAGGTGCGCCATCTGCTCGAGCAACCGGTCGACCAGGCTGTCGAACAGCTTGTCGCGGCCTCCGACATGCCAGTAGATGGACGTGACGGCTACACTCAGTTCCTCCGCAAGCCCGCGCATCGTGAACGCTTCGACGCCGTTGCGTTCGATCAGACGGGCTGCGGCGTCGAGGATCACCTCGGCGGTCCTCCCGCGAGTGGCCACCTGATGCACGTCGTTGGCTGGAATGCGTGTCACAACCGGCCCTTCCCCCTTGCGATTTCGGCGCGCAAACGTGCGCTGAGCGACTGTTTGCGCGCCGAAATCGCTCGCTCGCCATCGTTCTGTAACGGTGTTACATTTGACCAGATTAGCGGCTGGCGCGGCATTGCTGGGAGTAATCGTGTTCGACCTGAAGATCACCGGCGGAACCGTCGTCGACGGAACGGGCGCGGACCGATTCGCCGCCGATGTGGCAGTCAAGGACGGCAGGATCGTCGAGGTCCGGCGCCGCGGCCCGAATGACGTGCCGCTGGAAGGTGAGGCCGCCGAGACGATCGACGCGACAGGCAAGATCGTCGCACCCGGATTCGTGGACATCCACACCCACTACGACGGTCAGGTCAGCTGGGACGACGTTCTCGAGCCTTCCAGCTGCCATGGCGTCACCACGGTCGTCGCCGGCAATTGCGGCGTCGGCTTCGCCCCGGTGCGGCCCGGCCGCGAGCAGTGGCTCATCGAACTGATGGAGGGCGTCGAAGACATCCCGGGAACCGCCCTATCCGAAGGCATTACCTGGGGCTGGGAGAGCTACGCGGAATACCTTGACGTGATCGGAAAGCGCAAGCTTGCCGTCGACCTCGGAAGCCAGATCGCCCATGGAACCGTCCGCGCGTATGCGATGGGCGAGCGCGGCGCCCGCAACGAGCCCGCAACTGCGGACGACATCGCGACGATGAGCCGGCTGGTCCGCGAAGCAGTGGAAGCAGGTGCGCTTGGGTTCTCGTCGTCGCGCACGCTGGCCCACCGCGCAATGGACGGCGAACCGGTGCCGGGAACGTTCGCTGCCGAAGACGAGCTGTTCGCGCTCGGCCGCGCGATGGCGGCCGGCGGCGGTGCGGTGTTCGAGCTTGCGCCACAGGGTGCTGCGGGGGAGGACATCGTGGCACCCAAGAAGGAACTCGAATGGATGCGACGGCTCGGCGCCGAGATCGACTGCGCCTTGAGCTTTGCGTTGATCCAAGTCGATGCCGACCCCAACCTGTGGCGCGAGCAACTCGACATGTCGGCGGCCGCGCACGATGCGGGCAGCCGGCTGCACCCGCAGGTCGCGGCGCGTCCGTTCGGGATGCTGCTCGGCTTCCCCGGTCACCACGCCTTCACCCACCGGCCCACCTATCAAGCGCTGAAGGCCCGGTGCACCCGGGAAGAGCTCGCCGCCCGGCTGGCCGAGCCTGGGGTGCGGGCGGCGATC
>JBAPQQ010000428.1:0-3448 GCA_049280695.1 Mycobacterium sp. | reverse complement strand
GAGTGGCAAAGGGCGGGGCCAATTCGAGGTCGACACCCATGTCGCAGAGGTGCTGCGCGGGCAGCTTGTCTACGAGCGGCAGTTGGTCGGTGTGGTCGACGGTCGTAGTCATCGCACGGCGTGCTTTGGCGTCGGGGTCTGCGGCTCACGTGTGACCAGAAGGTTCGGGGATTCCTCGACGTCGGGGCAGTCGAACGGGACATCGCAGACTATCGACGTACTTGAAGTAGGTATACGCATACCCTGAATATGCGATACATACGCGAGGTATGCAAGTGTTCATGCGCTGAGTACTCGTTCTCACGCATGTGGCGCCCCGCCCGCTGCGGCGTGTTGACGGTTGCCGCTCGCGCGGCTGGGTACCGCTTAGGCCATGAGCATCACCAGCTTGCCCCCGCCTCGTCCGGTGCTGTGGCCGTTGCGACCGCTAGAGTCGGCACGCGTTTCGCGCAGTGACAGTGACGGCAGACGGGTCGTTGTCATCGAGCACGCGCCGTTGGCCGATGTCACCGCCGAGATGCTGACATGGTGGTACGGCCATGTGCCAGGGACGATGCAGTACGCGGGTGCCACCTATCCGCGGTACTTGGTGTGGCATCCGCTCGATCACATCAGTTATGAGGCGAAAAACCGTGGCGGGACAGGCACTCCCGTGCAGGCGGGAACCAAGTTGCACATCACGGAGGCCTTCGGACGCGATTCGAACTATGTTCTCGATATCCACGTGACTGTCGAAGAGATGGACGATCACTCGGCGATCATCGCTAGGCGGGTGTTCGGAAGTTCGGTGGTGAGGCTGGAGAACGAGTTCGAGTCGTCTCCGGCCGGCGCCCGGTACGTCACGACCATGACGCTTGGTGACGACACCCTGGCGGGCCGGGTCGTGCTGAACCGGGTGGCACGCACGCGGGCTCTGCCGCCGCGCAAGCTCGAGCGGTGGGTCAAGCACCACATCGAAGAGATCGGGAACTTGGAGAACTTCCTGCCGGCGTTGTTTGAGGAGCGGGCGGAAGTCGAACACTAGACATGGCAGTGGGGGTGGCACGTAGCGCCCGAAGTCGGCGGCACACCCTGCACCGCCGAGAGTCCGCTATCGCATCTGTTCGGCTCCGGCGAGCCGTTCGACGCCGCCACGCTCGGCCTGCCGTACCCGGGCGATGCGGCGGACTACATCGAACGCTTGACGGAGTCGCTCGACGAGGCCATCGAGTCCGTGATCCTCGTGCCGGCGGATCGGCAGGAGATTCTCGGCCTGGCCGCGGCGGCCTTCTCGCGCAAATAGGGCGTGTTGGATGGCTTGCCGCCCAGCGTGCGACCGCTGCCCACGGAGGCATCCTGCTTCTGAGCGGCGTCATCAACTGAGGCCACGGTCGCAGGTGTCGTAGCACCGTGCGTTTCGCGTAGGCACTAATCGCGCAGCCTAATGACCTGTCGGCGGTCGGGTGGGGTTGACCCCGTTTGGTGGACACAGGGTCAGGCGGCTTGTGCCGTCTGAGTGAGTCGGTCTTCGAAGTCGACCGGGCTGATCATAGCGAGGGCCGAGTGGCGTCGGCGCCGGTTGTAGACGCGCTCGATCCAGTCGCCGACGGCGAGCTTGGCGGCTGCCTTTGTCGGCCAGAGATAACGCTCGTAGAACTCGACTTTCAGTGTGGCCCAGAATGATTCCTGCTGGGCGTTAGCGCCGCTTGCTTATGCGGCCGGCACTGGATGCTCGTGGAAGAACCGAGCATGCTGAACCGACTCGCCATCGGAGACTCCCGACTTCCGATCTGCCGCCGTCCGTGGCGAAGCTGCTCAGGGCTCACATCGCGGAAGCGTCTCGGCGTACCTGACGTCCCTAGCATCCCTTAGAAGCCCAGTCTCAGTTGGTCGTTGGCCCGCTCCGCAGGAATCGCTGGGGGAGCATCGGCGTCCTCGAATAACGCTGTGAAGCTGCCCAGGTCCGCGAGCTCGACGGCTCCCTGCTCGACCAGTTTCGCGTTGCCCGCACCGCAACCTTCGCCGACCCAGGAGGCGACGCGGCCGTACTGATGCTTGAGCGCTTCCGTGGCCCCTGCCCATGTGCCACCAGTCTCGCGATCGCTGGACACCACGACGGTGCACCGGGATAGCCCGTAGATTATTTTGTTGCGGCCCATTGCATTTCCGACAGAGAACGGTGTGCTCGGCGTGAACGGTGTTACTAGGCAGATCTGACCGGACACCACACCTCTCCGAGTGCTGCGGCGTGTGACGGCGCGTTCGAGCGCGTCGGCAAGGACACCGACAACGTGGCCTCCCGCCTCGAACGCGCCATTCATTGCCTCGCTGTCGACACCACGTGCCGCCCCAGACACCAATGGCAGCCCCGCCTTCGCCGCCCTCTTCGCAATTTCGCGCGCAAACCTCGACCCTGCTTCGGAGACCTCTCGGGAACCGACCACGCCGATCCCGTCGCTGTCGAGCAACGCCGGATCGCCCACCCCGTGCAACACAACCGGCGCTGCGTCGCGAAGCCGGCCACGCAACCGGGTCGGGTAGCCAGGGCCAACCCCCGTAATTGTCCAGATTCCTGAATGGCCCAGCTTCTCGATCGTGATGGCCAGCGCGGCGTTACGGTCGAGCAGGCGGGTAACGCGCTCGGCGTCTAGACCGGTCCCCGCCAGCTGATCTCGCATCCTGTGCGCGGTCATGCCAAGCAGCGCTGACGGCTCAACGTCACGACGCATTGCCCAGAACTCTCTCGCGGACAACGGTTTAGCAGCCGACTCGACCAGGCGGCTGGTCAGAGCCAACGCCGCGAGGTCCTGGTCGTCGAGCATCGTCACCCCTTGATCTTGCCAACAGTGAACGGATAGACGGGGCCGCTACCCGCCGCCAGCAACAGGTCACCTACTACGGTAATTGTCCATCGTGAATCCACGATGTCGTCGACCAGCAGAACAGGACCCGCGGGGACGTCTCCGCGGAGCCCGAACGCCCCGTCGACGTTGCGGAGCTGCTGGGCACTGTTCTCCATGGTTTTCTGCGGAGCGTTGTGCCGCAGCTTTACCAGGCAATCCGAAACACGGATTCCGAGCAGGGCAGCAAGTCGCCGAGCGAAGTCCTCCACCAAGGTCCTGGCGGGGTCGAGGCTGGGCACGTAGACCACTTGGCCATCGAATCCCGGCTGCCACTCCCGGATCAGCGCAGCGGCGGACTCGACGAGCTCGTCGCTCAACGGAACACTGCGGGCTTTGGCGTCCAGCAGCTCGTCGCCCCAGCCGGGATCGGTCAGATAGCACAGCGATCGGCCAGGTTCGACGACGTTCGCAATCCTCCCGGAGCGGTGGCCGGCCCACATCTTCCGCGGCTCGATGTCGATTGGCCGTTTTCTGATGAACGCCAGAGCCTGCGCCACCAAGGCCTTGTCGGTTCTGCGGTCGTACCTCTTGCCTGTGCAATTGTCACACCGTCCGCAGGCATTAAC
>JBAPQQ010000427.1:0-2269 GCA_049280695.1 Mycobacterium sp. | reverse complement strand
TGGATGGCGCGGCTGGTGCTGGGCTTCGGCGCGGCGGTGACGGTTCTGGCACCCTCGTCGCTGGCAGCGCAGGTGCGAAGCGCCGCCGAGGCGGCGCTGCAGGCATATCAGGCTACGTCACTGCGGTAGCATCGAAGCGACGTCTGGAGGTAGATCATGTGGGCTAACGGCTTAACCGGCTGGCACTTGCTCATCCTCGTTGCGGTGGTCGTTCTGCTGTTCGGTGCCAAGAGGCTGCCCGATGCCGCTCGCTCGCTGGGCAAGTCGATGCGGATCTTCAAGTCGGAGATCCGTGAGATGCAGCATGGCGACGAGCGTTCGCGCGAAGAGCAGATGCCACGGGGGAAGCCGGAGGAGCTGCCGAAAGCCAACCCCGTGCAGTCCGAGCGGGTCGAGGCACCGCCCACTGAACAGAACCACAGCCGACCGGCTTGAGCGTCGCGCCGCACGGCGCGTGTGATCACCGCTTGTGAAGATCCCTGGCGTCCTTAAGCGGCTCGACCCTCGCCGTCGCCGCAGTCGGGTCAATCCCGACGGGACGATGGCCCTGGTCGACCATATCCGCGAGCTGCGCACCCGGATGTTGATCTCGTTGGCCGCGGTCGCGGTCACCACGGTATTCGGGTTCATCTGGTACAGCCACGCGTTCTTCGGACTGGAAAGCCTCGGCGAGTTCCTGCGCGAGCCCTATTGTTCGCTGCCGTCGTCCGCGCGGGCCGACATCAGCCCCGACGGCTCCTGCCGCCTGCTCGCGACCGCGCCGTTCGACCAGTTCATGCTGCGGCTGAAGGTGGGCCTGACCGCCGGGATCGTGCTGGCCTGCCCGGTGTGGCTGTATCAGTTGTGGGCGTTCATCACGCCGGGGCTGTACCGCAACGAACGCCGGTTCGCGATGATGTTCGTGAGCTGTGCGGCCGTGCTTTTCGTCAGCGGCGCCGTGCTCGCCTACGTCGTGCTGTCGAAGGCGCTGCACTTCTTGCTGACGGTCGGCAGCGACGTCCAGGTCACCGCACTGTCCGGTGACCGCTACTTCGGTTTCCTGATCAACCTGCTGCTGGTGTTCGGGGTCGGCTTCGAGTTCCCGCTGCTGATCGTCATGCTGAACTTGATCGGCGTGCTCAGCTACGAACGGCTGAAGGCCTGGCGGCGGGGGCTGATCTTCGGGGTGTTCGTCTTCGCCGCGTTCGCAACACCGGGTTCGGACCCGTTCTCGATGCTCGCCCTGGGTTTCGCGCTGATCTTGTTGCTGGAGCTTGCGATCCAGATCGCCCGGCTACACGACAAGCGCAAGGCGAAGCGGGCGGCGGCCGCGGGATGGGCGGTCTCCGACGACGAGGCCGCGCCGATCGACGCGCCGGAGGCGCTCCCGTCGCATGACCACTAGCGATGAGCCGCTTGCGCGAAGAGCAGACCGCAGCGAGCTGACGAAATTCTCCGCGCTCCTGCCGTTCACGCTCGACCCGTTCCAGGTGAAAGCGTGCTCGGCGCTGGAAGGCGGGCACGGGGTCCTGGTGTGCGCCCCCACCGGGGCAGGCAAGACGGTGGTGGGGGAGTTCGCGGTGCACCTGGCTCTGGAGGCGGGCCGCAAGTGTTTCTACACCACTCCGATCAAGGCTCTGTCCAATCAGAAGCACACCGACCTGGTGCGCCGCTACGGACCCGAGAAGATCGGACTGCTGACCGGAGACGTGTCGGTCAACGCGCACGCGCCGGTGGTGGTGATGACGACCGAGGTGCTGCGCAACATGTTGTATGCGGATTCCTCCACGCTGCAAGGGCTTTCACATGTAGTGATGGACGAGGTGCACTTCTTGGCCGACCGGATGCGCGGCGCGGTGTGGGAAGAGGTGATCCTGCACCTGCCCGACGAGGTGCGGCTGGTGAGCCTGTCGGCGACGGTGTCCAACGCCGAGGAGTTCGGGGGCTGGATCCAGACGGTGCGCGGCGACACCACGGTGGTCGTCGACGAACACCGGCCGGTCCCGCTGTGGCAGCACATGATGGTGGGCAAGCGGTTGTTCGACCTGTTCGACTACTCCGCCGGCGACGGGCCGGACGAGGCGGGCCGCGGAAGCCTGGTCAGCCCGGAGTTGTTGCGCCACATCGCAAATCGCCGCGAGGCCGACCGGCTGCTCAACGCGGCACCCCGTGGACGTGGCCGCGGGCAGCGGCCGCGGCTGTACCGGACGGCGTCGCGTCCGGACGTGGTCTCGACGCTCGACCACAGCGCGCTGCTGCCGGCGATCGTGTTCGTGTTCTCCCGCGCGGG
>JBAPQQ010000426.1:0-8977 GCA_049280695.1 Mycobacterium sp. | reverse complement strand
GGTGACGGGAGACTGTCACGCCCGGTTCTGAGGGAGCCCGGAGGTGCGACTCCTCCGGGCCACCCGACCCCGAAAAAATGCTCGAGAACGACAACGACGAAGACGAGGACCCGCACTAATGCTTACGGCGGTCGGCCAGCACGCCCGCCAGCGCGATCACCACGAACCCTGCGACCGGCACAGTGAGCAACCCGGCACGCAGACTGAACGCGTCCGCGATCGCGCCGACGATCATCGGCGCGAACACGAAGCCGACACGCATCAGCCAGGTGACCGCCGTCAAGCCGGTCCCCGGCTGCAGTCCGGGAAGTTCGTCGGCGCGCTGCATCGCTGCCGGAATGAGGGTCGCCACACCGAATCCGGCGGCCGCGAACCCGCCGATGACTGCGGGAGCGCTCGGGAACGCCAACGCCGCACCCATGCCGACAGCCGCGATCACCCCTCCGGTGCGGGCGACCGCACGCTGTCCGAAGTGGTCGACGAGCCGATCGCCCAGCAGCCGCCCGACAAATTGAGAACCCACCGCCGCGATGTATCCCGACACCGCGATCGCGCCGGGAGCGCCCAGCTCCCGCATGTACAGCGTGGCCCACGAGCTGCCCGCGTCCTCGACGGTCGCAGACGCGATTGCGATCGTCACCAAGGCGGCCAACGCCGCCCACGTCGCTGTCGACACCCCGGCCCGTGCCGGCGAAGCGCGCGGCAATGCTCCGGCGGGCTCGTCGCGCCCGGCCAGCAGATACCGGTACCCGACTAGGCACACAACCGAGAAGACCACCGCCGACACCGCCAGGTGCGTGCCGCGCGAGACATGCAGCGCGATCGCCGCGGCGCCCATCGCCCCGCCGAGAATCGCGCCGGCCGACCAGACGGCATGAAACGAGTTGATGATCGAGCGTCCGTACCGCCGCTGCACCCGCAACCCGTGCGCGTTCTGCGCGACGTCGGTGACCGCGTCCGCGCCCCCGGCGACTAACAGCGCCAAGGCGAACGCCACGACCGATGGCGCCACCGCGGCGAGCCAGGCGAATATCGCGATGCCCACCGATCCGGCGACCGCGACCCGCGCCGACCGGAATCGGCGGATCAACGACGCCGCCAGTGGACCGGCGACCAAAGCCCCGGCCGAGAACGCCGCAACCGCAACACCATAGGCGGCGTTCGACAATCCGAGGTCGGCCTTGACCTCTGGATACCGCGGCAGCAGGTTCGCGAACAGCGCGCCGTTGGTCAGGAACAGCGCGGCGACCGCGACCCGGGCCCGACGATCCCGAGTCGACGGTGGCCCTGCGAGCCGTCCGGTTCGCATCTGCCGCAGACTACCCGCCATGACTCCGCAAAGATGGCGACCATGACCTCGCACCAATCACTGGCGGACCTGGCCGCGCGACATCGCGTCGCCACCGAGTACAACGATGCCAACGGCCGTCACGTCGTCGTGCCGGATGACACGCTGATCGCCGTCCTCGGCGCGCTCGGGGTCGCGGCGGCCGACGAGGAAGAGCGCCTCGCGGCGCTGCGCGCGCACGACCGCGCCTACTGGTCGCGCTCGCTGCCACCGGTGATCGTCATGCGGGCGGGAACGCCGACACCGTTCTGGGTGCACGTCAGTCACGGCGAACCGGCACGATTGTGGATTCGCCTGGAGGACGGCACAGTCTGGGCCGGTCTGCGTCAGCTGGACAATTTCACCGCGCCCTACGACCTCGACGGCCGCCGCGTCGGCGAGGCCACTTTCGAGTTGCCCGCCAACCTGCCGCTGGGCTACCACCGGCTGCATCTCGACGACGCGAACTTTCCGACCGGCACCGCGGTGATCGTCACGCCGGCCACCCTGACGCTGCCCGCACGCCTCGGATCGCGCCGGACCTGGGGCCTGGCCACCCAGCTCTACAGCGTGCACTCGAAAAGATCCTGGGGCGTAGGCGATCTCACCGACCTCACCGACCTGGCCGTCTGGGCGGCGTCACGCCACAACGCCGGCTACGTCCTGGTCAATCCGCTGCACGCCGCCGCGCCCACTGCCCCGATGGAGCCGTCTCCGTACCTGCCCACCTCGCGTCGGTTCGTGAACCCGATCTACCTCCGGGTCGAGGCCGTCCCGGAGTTCGCCTACCTCCGCCGCCGAGGACGAGTTCGCAGGCTGCGCGACGACGTTGCGAGCGGGGCCAGGCGTGTCGACTCGATCGACCGCGACGCGGCGTGGGCCGCCAAACGGGCTGCGCTGGAGCAGATCTACCGGGTTCCGCGGTCGGCGGGCCGCGACCTCGGCTACACCGAGTACCGGCAGCGTGAAGGCCGCGCGCTCGACGACTTCGCCACCTGGTGCGCGCTCGCCGAGACCTACGGCAACGACTGGCATCAGTGGCCACAAGACCTCCAGCACCCGAACGCAACCGGAATAGCGGCCTTCGCCGAAGAACACGCCGACGACATCGACTTCCACCGCTGGCTGCAGTGGCAGCTCGACGATCAGCTCACCGTTGCTCAGGCTCATGCGCTGGCAGCGGGGATGGCGCTCGGCATCGTGCACGACCTCGCCGTCGGCGTGCACCCGAACGGCGCCGACGCATGGGCGCTGCAGGATGTGCTGGCGCTGGGCGTCAGCGCGGGCGCTCCCCCGGACGCGTTCAACCAGCAGGGCCAGGACTGGTCACAGCCGCCGTGGCGCCCAGACGCGCTCGCCGAGCACGAGTATCGGCCGTTCCGGTCGATGGTCAACGCCGTGCTTCGGCACTCGGGCGGTGTGCGCATCGACCACATCATCGGGCTGTTCCGGCTGTGGTGGATACCCAAGGGCGCCAAACCGACCCAGGGCACCTATGTGTACTACGACCACGACGCGATTGTCGGCATCCTGGCCCTCGAGGCGCACCGCGCCGGCGCGCTCGTCGTGGGAGAAGACCTCGGCACCGTCGAGCCGTGGGTTCGCGACTACCTGAGTGCGCGCGGCGTCTTCGGCACGTCGATCCTGTGGTTTGAGATGGACCACGGCGGTGACGGCCGACCGGTTCCAGCCGAGCGGTGGCGGGAGTACTGCCTCTCGTCGGTCACCACGCACGACCTTCCCCCGACGGCCGGATACCTTGCGGGCGAGCATGTCCGGCTGCGTGACCGACTCGGGCTGCTCACCCGCTCGTTCGACGAGGAACTCGCCAACGACCGCGCCGAGCAGCAGGCATGGCTGACGGAGGTGCGTCGGGCCGGACTGCTCACAGACGATCCCGATGTCGACGACACGGTGTTCGCACTGCATCGATATCTCGGCCAAAGCCCGTCCAAGCTGCTGGCCCTGTCGCTCAGCGACGCCGTCGGCGACCGGCGCACCCAGAACCAGCCCGGCACCACCGACGAGTACCCGAACTGGCGTGTGCCGCTTTCCGACCCGAAGGGCCGAAAGATGTTGTTGGAAGACGTGTTCCGCGACCGTCGCGCAGCAACGCTGGCCGACGTGATGCGGGCTATGGTCGGCGGCGATGCCACGTGAGATACGCAATCTTTCCGCCTCTGGCCACCGGGGTCACCGCCGACCCGTCGTGGATCTCGGTATTCGCCGTCCACGTCGAGGCATGCGGTTTCGACGAGTTCATCGCCGTCGAGCACACCGTGCTCGCGACGACATATGACAGCGTGTATCCGTACGACGTGTCGGGGCGCGTCGAACTCGCCCCCACCTGCCCCGTGCCCGATCCTCTTGACCTGCTTGCGTTCATCGCCGGCCAGACGACGACGCTCGGCCTGTCCACCGGTGTGCTGGTGCTGCCCAACCACCATCCCGTGGTGCTGGCGAAGCGGGTGGCGACCATCGACGCGCTGTCGCGGGGGCGGCTGCAGCTATGCGTCGGCGTCGGCTGGCTGCGCGAGGAGATCGAAGCCTGCGGAGCACCGTTCGGCCGCCGCGGCCGCCGCGCCGACGAGCAGATCGAGGTGATGCGGTTATTGTGGGCGGACAACCCCGCCGGGGCGAGCCACAGCGGCGAGTTCTTCACGTTCCACAACGTGACCTGTTATCCGAAACCCGCTCAGGGCGAGCACCTTCCGATTCACATCGGTGGTCACAGCGTGGCAGCCGCCAAACGGGCGGGACGCCTCGGCGACGGCTTCCAACCGCTTGGCGTCACCGGATCGGCACTCGACGACCTGGTAGCGACGATGCGCGACGAGGCCGCCCGCTGCGGGCGCGATCCCGAAGCACTTCAACTGTCGCTCGGTCACCTCGTCACCAAGATCGACCGCGACAGGGCCGCGAAACTGGCCGGCCTCGGCGCCGATCGCATCGTGCTGGCGATGCCGGCGGTCGACGACGTCCAACAGGCCAAGGACATGGTGTCGGCCTGCGCTCAACGGCTCGGACTGCAGCCGTGAACTCCGACGACCGGCTCGCACTGTCCGATCTGGTGCACCGCTACGCCGCCGGAGTCGACGATCGCCGGTTCGCGGAAGTCGCCGAGTTGTTCGCCGAAGACGCGACGCTGACCGTGCCCGATTTACCTCGGACGCTCGAACCCGACGTCGTACGTCGCGGGCGGTCCGAGATCGAAGAAGCCGTCGCCGGCATCGCCCAAACGGAGCGGACCATGCACGCGATCATCGGCGAAACATACACAGCTGCAACGCAAACGGGCAGTGCCCGCGGCCGGGTCGCGGGTATCGCCCATCATTTCACCCGCCACGACGGGCGCGTCACCGATGTCGCCTGGTACCTGCGCTACGACGACGAGTACGTGCGGACCGACGCCGGATGGCGCTTCTCGAGCCGCGCGTTGACCGTCGACGCCATCGAGACGCGGCCCGTGCGCCGGTTGCGCGACCGGCGCGAAAGCTAGCGGCTGCGCGCGGACGCGCGCCGGTTGGCCTTCTTGATCGCCGAGACCAGTTCGCCATTGTTCATCGTCGAACGCCCCGAGATATCAAGGCGCTTGGCAACATCCATCAGGTGCTTCTTGCTGGCGTTGGCATCCACGCCCTCGGCGGTCTTGCCTTTCGCGTTCGGCCCGCCGCTCTTGGCGCGTTCGTCGGACGGCCCCTTTTTCGCCTTGGGTTCCCAGTGGTCGCCGACCTTTTCGAAACTGTGTTTCAGCGCGCTGTAGGCGACCCGGTGCGCCTGCTCCCCTTCGCCGTACTCTTCGACGGCCGCATCGTGCGCCTTCGCGAACGTCCGGCGCGCCTTGGCCGGTGACTTCTTCAGGGTGCTGGGCAACTCGCTCTTCTTGGCAGTGCCACGCTTCGTGGTCTTGGGCATGGTCAACGTCTACCCGGCACCGGAACCCTCAAACTGTGAATATGCGGGCAGCGTCGCATGTCCCGGGTCAGCGCTCGGCGAGCGTCTTGAGGTTCTTCAGTGTCGCGGCCAGTGTGCGACCGACCTGCCTGGTCGCAACCCGGTCGGCGATCAGCCCGAGCAGGCCGCCGGGCGCCTGGTAGGACAGCCGGAACGTCACCTTGGTCCGGCCGTCGCCGGCATCCCGCAACCGGAACCTGCCCCGCAGCGTGATCCCGGTGATGCCGATGAACGCGAGATCCCGCGGCTCGTCGAACTCCACCACCTCGATCAGCCCTCCCACCGGCACCGAGCCGATCTTCCAAAGCACGGTGTAGCGCGATCCGACGCGCACCGGCCCGTCGGTGACCGTCTCCCAGCGCGCGAGATTCGCCATGAACGACGGATAGCAGTCCGGGTCGCTGACGACCTTCCAGACGTCGTCGCGATTGGCCTCGATCACGCACTGCCGCTGGACGCGCATCAGTGCCGTCTCTTCTTCGCGCAAGCGCTCATCGGTTCTGTCTCTTCTTCGCGCAAGCGCTCATCAGCCGATCACCGGGAATCGCCGCTCGGCTGCCAACCGGTCGACACCGGCCTGCAAGCTCGCAGTCACCTTCTCGTGCACCGCATCGTCGTCGCCGTCGGCCGAGATCGGCTCCTGCACCTCGATCGCGATCTTCGCGGGCAGCGGCAGCCGCGGGATCATGTCGCTGATCACCAGTCCCCACGGCGGCGCCAGCAGGATCGGCACGCTCTTGAGCCGCGCGATCTTGTCGACCATCAGCAACTTGGCCAGCCATTGCCCGCGGTCGAGGAACAGGGCCGCCTCTTGGCCGCCGACGCTGGCCACCGGCACGATCGGGACACCGGCCTCCCGGGCGAGCTTGACGTAGCCCTTGCGGCCGCCGAAGTCGACCTGATGGCGTTGCCACGATGGCCGGAACACCTCGTAGTCACCACCCGGGTACACCAGGAGCGCGGCGCCCGACTGCAGGGCGAGCAGGGCGTTGTCGTGGTTGGCGGCGACGGTGCCGAACTTTCGCAGCGATCCCAGTCCCGGCATGGACACGACGAGGTTGTGGGCCAGCTGGTAGAACGGCCTCTCGACACCGAAGTACGACGAGAACGCCAGCGTGAACACGAACGTGTCGGGCGGCAGGTTGCCGCCGCTATGGTTGCCCACGAGAAGCACCGGACCTTCTGCGGGTATACGGTCCAAGCCGCGCACGTCGGCCCGGAAATACACCGACGCCAGCAACCACAATCCCGGCAACTGGTCGCGGATGTAGTCGGCGTCGCGCTGGTCCAGATCGGCCTTCGGAACGCGCGCTGCCACCTGCTCGCGCACCCAGTCCATCACTTCGCCGACGCCGGCCATGCAAGGACATATAGACATCAAGCGGGCTCACGAAACCTCAGATTCAGCCGCGCGTCCACTTCTCCGTCTGTGTCAGCCACAGCAGGTAGCCCAGCGCAGGTGCCACGATCACGCCTGCCAGGACGACGACGACGAGCAGGCCCGCCAACGTCGCCGGCGCTCCTGCGCCGTCCGCGATCGTGGTTTCGTTCACCAGAAGCCACGGGAACTGCCCGACGCCCCATCCCAAGACGACTGCGGCGACGGCACCGGCCGCCGGGATCCGTGCGCCCGAGTAGCTGCGGCGATAGAGCAGGCTCATTGCCCACAGCCCGCCGAACGCGGCGAGCAGCAGCAGCGGTGAACCTGGGCCGATCAGCCCGCGGGCGAGCACGGGCGCGTCGCGGTAGATGGGATACAGGCCGGCGAAGACGACGATCCCGGCGACGGTTCCCACCCAGAGCGTGCGTCCGCGCAGCCGTTGCGCGAGTTCGTCGTCGCCCGCTCGGGCCGCATCCGCGGTGAGGAACACCCCGGCCAAGAACACGCTGGTCGCCATCGCCAACCCACCTCCAACCAGCGACGTGGGGTTCAGCCATGACCCGATCCGGTCACCGTAGCCGTCGGCGGGGACGCGGCCGGACGCGATAGCTCCCGCCACGGCGCCGAGAAAGAACGGAGTGATCAACGACGACCCGGCGAAGATCGCGCCGAACAGCCGTGCCTGTCTGAGGTTGGCGGAGTATTTGCGGAACGCAAAACTCGCTCCGCGCAACACGATTCCGGCCAGCGCGAGCACCAGCGGGATGAACAGCGTCGTGGTGGCGGCAGCAAACGAACCCGGAAACCCCGTCCACCACATCACCAGGACGTAGATGAGCCACACGTGGTTGGCTTCCCACACCGGACCGATGCTGTGGTCGATCAGCGTCCGGATCTCCGCACCCCGCTGCGCGCTGCCCGCCGTCAGATCGTAGAAACCTGAACCGAAGTCGGCCCCGCCCAGCAGGGCGTAGACGACTACGCCGACGAACAGCGCGACGGCGACGGCGTTGGCAAGAGTCATCGGTGCCGCTCCAGCACCCCCGGCCCGTACGGGCTGGGAAGGTCTTGCTCGCCCGCTCGCCACCTCTTCGTCATCGACCTCAGGACCACATAGGCGCCGACGGTCATCCCGGTGTAGATCACCACGATGCCCAGATAGGTCCACCACAGCCCAGCGCTCATGCTGGCGGCGTCGACCGTGCGCAGCACCTTCCATACGGTCCACGGCTGACGGCCGACTTCGGTTGCCACCCAACCCGATTCGAGGCACACCACGGCCAGCGGTCCGGACAGCACCGACAGCCACAGGAACCACCGGTGGCGTCTGAAGTCGATGCCGCGCCATCTGGCCGTCCAGAACCCGACGGTGAACAGCGCGAGTGCGGTACCGATGACGACCATCGACTGAAACGCGAGATGCGTGATCGTCACCGGCGGCCACTCGTCACGTGCAACGGTGTCCAGGCCGGGCACCGGCGCGTCGAACGAGTTGCGCGCGATGATCGACCCGAGACGAGGAATCTCCAGCGCCCACCGTGTTTCGCCGTCGACCAGCACTCCACCCAGCCGCAGCGGAGCCGGTGACTCCGTCGTCTCGGCGAGCTCGAACGCAGCCAGCTTCGCCGGCTGGGTGTCGTGGATGCGCATGCCGAGAACGTGCCCGACCAACGGCTGCGCCACGGCCGCGACCGTCGCGAAAACGAACGGCACGACGAAACCGAGGCGGTGGTGGGGGTCGTCGCGTCCGCGCAGTAGGCCCGCGGCGTAGACACCCGAGACCAGCAGGCCGACGACCATGAACGCGGCCACCCACATGTGCAGGAACTGCAGCCACACCCCGCCGTTGAACATCGCCGCCCACGGGTTCACGTCGGTCACCCGGCCGTCGCGGACCGAAAACCCGGCCGGGTTGTTCATCCACGCGTTGACCGCCACCACACAGAACGTGCCGACCACGCCGGCAACACCCATCGGTATCAGCATCACGAGGTGCCGGCGCGGTGGCATGCGGTCCCAGCCGTACAGGTAGATCCCCAGGAAGATCGCTTCGACGAAGAAGGACAGCCCCTCGAATGCGAACGGCAGTCCGAGCACGTCGCCGAACCGGCCCATCAGACCGGGCCACAACAAGCCCATCTCGAAGCTCAGCACGGTGCCCGAGACCGCACCGATCGCGAACAGCACGGCAGACACCTTCGCCCACCGCCTCGCCAACCCGAGCGCCACCGGGTCGTCACGCACGATCCCCCGCCGATGGAAGACGTAGATCATGGTCGGGAACGCCACGCCGAAGCACGCCAGGACGATGTGCC
>JBAPQQ010000425.1:0-2290 GCA_049280695.1 Mycobacterium sp. | reverse complement strand
GATCTTGGACGGCTTACGAGCGCCGCACCCCGGCTAGTCAACGATCTACTCGACGCCGGCGTCCAACCTGAGGTCGACGGCGATGCGCTTGTGCCCTTCATCCCGGAGGTGAGCGGGACGGCGTCGGGAGAGTATCTCGCGGAGATAATCTCGCGTCCAAGTCGAACGCTTCCAATAGTCGTCATGAACGACAGTTTCCGTGCGCGCGCAAAGGCGACCGAGCACGGCGTGAACTTTCCTGATGTCATCGATTCTGTCCGTCGCGCCACCGCTGGCGTGGCAGCTGTCTACACTGCCAACGACGCAGCCGCGGCTGCAATCACCGAGGCATTGGGGCGCTCCCACGGAGTCTGGGACGGCGCCATGCGAGTCTACTTATCCGACGTGGACCCCGCCGCATCTGGAAATGCTTGGCGTCACAGGTATTTCACCGCCGACCGATACGCTGGATCACGTGCGATCGCTCGTCAGGCAGTCGGCAGGCTTCTCGGGCCGGTGTCTGCGGTGCGGCGCGCACCATCCGATTACCCGATCGCAAAGCGGCTTCTTGAGCGAGTGGGGACCGCCGGCGACCACGAAGCGTTGCTCGAACTCGCCGGTGAACAGCTACGCGAGGCCGAAGGCACCATCACCGACTTGCGCGAGCAAATCCGGGAACGCGATGAGTCTTTGGAGGGTCTCGCCATCGACCTTGGCATCGCCACCGAGGAACGGGCGAACTCACAGCGTGATGTCGAAAAGCTCAAGCGCCACATCACGTCGCTCCAGCGCCAGCTGAAGGCACCGGACATGCTCTATACCGAAGTCCAAGACGATGGCCCGCCCCCAACAGCCTTAAGTGTGTCTGATGCTGTCGAGATGGCCCTCAAGTACCTCAGTGACCGCCTGGTCATCCCCGAGGAGGCGCTGCACGACCTTGACCAGCTCGACGCATCGCCCACTTCGGCGGCGTGGGGACAAACGTCGTGGGAAGGATTCCTGGCTTTGCATGCGTATGCAACCGACCGGGCGGCCGGATGGGGCGGCGGCGGATTCTGGGAATGGTGCCAGAACTCCCGCAATCCGCGCGCGTGGCGTGCGAACGAGAAGAAGTTGGCGATGGCGGAATCTGAAAGTGTAAGGAACTCGCCCAAACTGCGACGTACTCGTGAATTCCCGATCTCGACGAACGTCGACCCCTCCGGGCAGATATTTATGGAAGCGCACCTCAAGATCGCAACTGGCGGTGGAGACCTCGCACCCCGCGTTTACTTCCACTTCGATGATCGCAGCTGTCAAACACATGTCGGGTTCTTCGGCCCACACAAGTGGGTCCCCAACACGAAAGCCTGACGGGGCTTGGCCGAACCAGGACCGGTACAGCTCTCACGGCTTCGGTACATAGGGGTAGGACTGTTGGGTGGGTCTGCGGCAGGATCGGAAGCCTAAATCCACTTACCGGACCGTTATAGATTTTGGCCATAACCTATACTTAGCACTGAATCTGGTCAGGGGGCCTTTAACAGATTCGGCAAGCACTGAACCTACAGGCCAGAAGGTATATTTGTGCAGGTAGCAGACTTCGAGAACTCACCGGTCGGTCACCTGGTGCCAGCTTCTGGCCACGACGCCTACCTCCGCCGCGATTACAACCACTTCGCCTTCGTGCCGGCACCCCTCCCGGGGGATATCACTCTTTCCATGGGAGCGCACCAACTCGCCGACAAGGCAAGCATGTCGGTCGGCCGTCTTGATTTTGCCGTAAAACGCCTTCCCGACCCAGGTCTTCTTGTCCGCCCCTCACTGCGCCGCGAGGCACAGAGCACATCGGCGCTGGAAGGTACTTACGCCACCCTGGAAGAAGTGCTTGGAGCCGACTACGTGGACGAGGCCAACCGAACGGCTGAAGTGCGGGAGGTTCTCAACTATGTGCGCGCCACCGAGCAGGCGCTGGATCTCGTTCAAACAAAACCGATTTGCCTCAACGTCATTGCGCCGCTTCAAGCCACGTTGGTCGAGGGAACCCGTGGCGACCATTGGGACACAGGCCGCCTGAGGGAATCGAACGTGTACATCGGTGAGCGATCGAAAGGAATCGAAGCCTCTCGGTTCGTCCCTCCTCCCCATGGCGACCTACTTGTCCAGGGGATCTCCGACTGGGAGAAGTGGATCCATGCCGACGATGACTACCCTCTGCTGGTCAAGATCGCCATGGCGCACTATCAGTTCGAGGCGCTCCACCCGTTCTCTGATGGGAACGGGCGGCTTGGACGACTCATCGTGACGCTGCAACTCGTCACCGAGGGAGCCC
>JBAPQQ010000424.1:0-11601 GCA_049280695.1 Mycobacterium sp. | reverse complement strand
AGCCGCGACGACGTCGCCAAGGTCGTCGTCACCAAGGAGACCGTGCAGGACAACGTGCTGCCGACGATCGTGCCGCGCAAGCCGTCGCGCCAGGAGCGTCGCGAAAAGAGCGCGTAGCCCCCGTTCCTCTGCGCGAGCAGACGCGGAATCGTATTACCAAGGTAGCTTTCATGTGAGTTGGCGTCTGCTCGCCGAGGAGAAACTAGCGCACGACGCGGTCGGGACGGGTGTAGACGTTCATCGAATCGCCCCGCAGGAACGCCACCAAGGTCACCCCGGACTGCGCGGCCAGGTCGACCGCCAACGAAGACGGCGCCGACACCGCCGCCAGCACCGGAACCCCGGCCATCACCGCCTTCTGGGTGATCTCGAACGACGCGCGCCCGCTGACCAGTAACACGGTGCCGCTCAACGGAATTCGCCCAGCCTCGAGCGCCCAGCCGATCACCTTGTCGACCGCGTTGTGGCGCCCGACGTCTTCGCGGACCGCGAGCAGGCCGTCGGAACCGAACAGCGCGGCTCCGTGCAGGCCGCCGGTGCTGTCGAAGACCCGTTGCGCGGATCGCAGCAAGCCGGGCATCGCGGTCAGCGTTTCCACGGCCACCGTCACCGGGTCGTCGCCGGGGCAGTGCCGGCTGACCAACCGCACGGCGTCGAGGCTCGCCTTGCCGCAGACCCCACAGGACGAGGTGGTGTAGAAGTTGCGGGTGACGTCAAGATCCGGCATCGGCACGTGGGCGGCCAGCGTCACGTCCAGCACGTTGTAGGTGTTGAGACCGTCATCGCCGGAACCTCGGCAATAGCGCACGGTCGCCACGTCGCCGCGCTCGGCGATCACCCCTTCGGTCAGCAGAAAGCCTTGTGTAAGTTCGATATCCGAGCCAGGAGTACGCATCGTCACGGTGATCGGAGAGCCGTTCAGCCGGATCTCCAGCGGCTCTTCGACGGCCAGCGTCTCGGATCGGTCGACGGTGTTTCCGGCCGTCAGGTGTTGCGCCGGCCGGCGCGCCGTCACGCGTCCCATGTCCCCAATCTAGGCCGCCGCGACCGGTCAGCTGACCAGCGACAGAGCGTGAGCGCGACGCAGCTTGCCCGACGGCGTCTTCGGGATCGTGCCCGGGCTGAGCACGACGACGTTGCGGGGCCGCACGTCGACCTCCGCAACGACGGCGTGCGCAACCGCACGCTTGATGCGGCGCACCTCGGCGGGGCTGTCCCAAGCGTTCGCTTCGACGGCGACCGCGAAGCTCTCCCGGGCGTGGCCCGCGTTCAGCCGGACCGCGACCGCGCAGCCGGGCCGAACGCCGTCCACCCGGCATGCCGCCCGCTCCACGTCGGTGGGGTAGATGCTGCGGCCGGCCATGATGATCACGTCCTTGACGCGGCCGCAGACCACGACGTGGCCTTCTTCGGTGAGGTAGCCCAGGTCGCCGGTGTCGTACCAACCCTGCTCGTCCTGCGCCGGCACGAACCCGCCCTTGGTGATGTAGCCGCGGGTCACGGGCGCGCCGCGCAACTCGATGACTCCGACCCCCCGCGCTGGCAGTACGTTGGCGTCCTCGTCGACGATGCGCACCTCAAGGCCCTCCAGCAGCGGCCCCAGTGTGGCCAAGCGTGTGGTGCGGCCCTTGGTGGCGGGCACCGCGCGCCGCAACACAGCGAGCAAGTCGGCGTCGACCTCGTCGACCACCAGGCCGGCCCCGCACTCGGAGAACGACACGGCGACCGTCGTTTCGGCCATGCCGTAGGCGGGCAGGATCGCCTCCGGTCGCAGCCCGAACGGCTCGCCTGCGTCGATCAGGTCCTCGACGTCGGCCGGCTCCACCGGCTCCGAGCCCGACAGCGCCCAGCGCAGCGAGGAAAAGTCGAACTGCCCCGGTGTGGCCTGCTTGCGCAGCCGCTTGGCCAACAAGGCGTAGGCGAAGTTCGGCGCGGCCGTCATCGTGCCCTTGTACTTGTCGATGAGCCTGGCCCACAACAGGATGTCACGCATGAAGTCCATCGGAGTGACGACGACGAGCTCGGCGCCGAAGTACATCGGCACCACGAGAAAGCCGGTCATCCCCATGTCGTGGAACAGCGGCAGCCAGCTGACGATCACGTCGTGATCGAGGTCGTACTCGGCGCCGACGAACATGGCTTCGGCGTTGGAGCGAAGGTTGCAGTGGGTGATCACCACGGCCTTCGGGCATCCCGCCGATCCGGACGTCAACTGCATGAGGGCGACGTCGTCCTCGCCGGTTTCGACGGGGTCGATCGGGTCGGCTGCTGACAGCCGCTCGACCGTGACGACCGTGACGCCGCTCTGTTCCAGCACCGGGATCGCGGCCGCGAATGGGTCGGAGACGATCACCGCCTTCGCGTTGATCATGTCGATGACGGTCATCGTGTCCTGCGCCCACAGCGCGAGATCCGTACGCGGCGTGGGCTGATGCAGCATGGTCAGGTTGGCCCCGCGCATCCACACGCCCTGAGCCGTCGGGGCGATCTCGACCGGTGCACCGGCCAGCACGCCGACCGCGTCGCGGGGCCCCACTCCCGCGGCGGCAAGTCCACCGGCTATGCGTCGCGCGCGCTGGTGAACTTCGTGCCAGCTGTGTCGAACAGGGGCGTGCGGTTCGCCGGTGACGATCCCGTGCGAGCTGGTGCGTGCGTTCTGATACATCGTGGCGGTGAATCGACTCATTGCGAGCACCTCCTCGAGGCATCTGGTAAGCCCCTGGCGCTCAAGCATGCACCCCGGCAGCCTGTTTCATGACCAATTGGAGTCGCGTTTCTTACAGCGAAACCAGCGACAACCCGCCCCCGTGCTGGACGAAGGCCCGCCTGCCGTCTGCGCTGACCGCCACGTCGGACGGCGTGTGGCCCACCTTGACCGTCTCGCTCACCGTCGCGGTGGCGACGTCGACCACCGACAGCGAACTGTCTGCGCTGTTGACGACGAACGCCCGGTCACCGTGAGCGCAGACCGCGACGCGGCAGGGCCGTGCACCGACGGGAATCCTCGCGGTGACCAAGTCGGTGGCGCAGCTGATCACCGACACCGAGTCGTCGAGGGAGTTGGCGACGTAAGCGCGGCGAGCATCGGGGCTGACCACCAAGTCCCACGGATAATGGCCTACACCAATGCGTTTGAAGGTGCTGTCGTCGGTGTTGACGACGTCCACGGCGTTCACCTCCGACCTCACGATGTATGCGCGCCCGCCGGCAGTGGTGAAGACCGGGTCGGGCACATGGCCGCCCAGGCGCATGCGGGCGATGATGCGGTGGTAGGTGGCGCTGGCCGGATCGGTGTCGATCACGCACATCGACCCGTCTTCGCTTTGGCTGGCATAAAGCCGGGAACCGTTGGGGCTCAACGAAATCCGGTAGGGATAGGAAGGCAGGCGGATCGCCGCGGCTCGGTTGGTGGCGGTGTGGACGGCGCATACCGCATAGTCGAAGTGGTTGATGGCGTACACCCAGCGGCCGTTGGGTGCGATCTGCACCGCCGCCGGTGGCTCGCCGAGAGCGATTGTGCCGACCACGGTGTCGCGGGTCGGACTACCCGGCGACGTGTCGATCACCGCGACGTGGCCGTCCTGCTCGTCGACCGCGTACGCGCGGCTGCCGTCGCGGCTTGGCAATACCCCCGTCGCCCAGCACCGCCCCACGTCCAGGGTGGCGATGACGGTGTTGCACGACTCACTGACGGCGTCGATGTCGACGACCGACAGCGTGCCGTCGTCGTAGTTGGTGACGTACGCGCGGGTTGCGTCGCGGCTCAGTGCCAGTGCCGACGGGAAGGCGCCCACCTCCACGGCGACGGACTCGCCGGAGGCCCCGATCACTTCGATTGCGTCGCCATCCCCGCGAATCACGAAGGCGCGGGCCAGTTCTGGGTCGGTGACGACACCGCGAGTGTCGCGATCGATCGCGATGGCGCGGACCATTTCGCGGCGGGTGGAGGCTTTGGGCCGGCAGACGCCGAGGTCGGCGCCCGACTCCGGGCCGAACAACGACACCGTGTGCGAGCGGAAGTCGGTGACGTAGGCGTAGTCACCGGCCGGGTCGGCCGCCACACCGTACGGAGCGCCCGCGCGGCAGCTGGTCTTCATGCCGGTCGCAGTGTCGATGATCGTCACCGTGCCGGACGTCAAAGAGTGGTCGAGCGCAGTGACATACGCAACGCGGCCGTCTGCCCCCACCGAGACGCCGATCGGGTGGGCGCTCACCGCGATGGTCTCCGCCACCGTCACCGTGGCCAGGTCGACGAGCGACACCGAGCCACCGCCGGCGTTGGTGACGAAAGCCTGCGATCCGTCCGGCGTGATCGAGACCTGGGCGGGCTGCTTGCCGACCCTGACGGCCGCGGCGACGGCACCGGCGTCGGCGTCGACCACCACGAGCCGGTCTCGCTCGTTGTCCACGACGTAGGCATGTCGCCCGTCCGGGCTGACGGCGATGCCGGTCGGCGCACCGCCGACGACGATCGACGACGTGACGGCACCGATCACCGTCAGGGTCCCGTCGGCCTGGTTGCTCACATACGCGCGGTCGCAGTCGGGACTCACCGCGATCCCGTAGGGCTTCGCGCCCACCGCGACGGTCGCCGTCACCGTCTGCGCCTGCGTATCGATGACGGAGACGGAATCGCCAGCGGCGTTGGCTACGTAGGCTTTTCGGCCGTCGGCCGACAGCGCGATGCCATACGGTGAATGCCCCACTGCGATGGTGGGCGCCGCAGTCCCGTTCTCGGCGTCGATCACCGATACCGAGTCGTCGCCGCTGTTGACCACGTAGATCCGGTTGCCGTCCGGGCTGACCGCAATCCCGGTGGGAAAGGTGCCGACCCGGGCAGTGCCGAGCGCTGTCTTGCCCAAAGGCCGGGATGCGGCTATCGGAGTCGTCCGGGCGATGTGATGGGTCGCATCGCTGTCGGGGAGCGTGGCGACCGGGACGCGGGCCCCGCGCCGTGGGGTAGTGGCGGCGGTGAACATGCTCACGGTACGTCCGCTCCGGTGGGCGCGGCAGTTGCCAGTGAAGCCAGGCCGGCCGCGCCGACCCGCCACACCGGAAACTTCCAGTTCATCACCAGTGAGCATAAATTTGACGAGGCAACTAAGAGGCCGTTATCGACAAACAGCGACTGCTAGCGCCCCGTAAGCGGCGCTCTTAAAAAGTGGTGACCCAAAAGAGTGATGAAAACCACAATTTCATCGTCGGACCGGAGTGTCGCACAGCCTGAACAGGCGATTTGGGGCACAGTAAGAGTTCGGCGTGCATGATGGCAGACCAAGGCTTCACTAAGAAAGTGCAATAATCGGTACTGGCAGTGACATCAAATTTCGCGGCGTAGGTCCGAAGGTGGCCGCGGACGTGAGGAGCGAAAGAGGGGATGTCGTGGCGCCGACGGGCAACGACGTCAGTGCGGAGCGGGAACGGCAAAAACTCGAGAAGGTGGTCATTCGCTTCGCCGGTGATTCCGGTGACGGCATGCAGCTGACGGGCGACCGCTTCACCTCCGAGGCTGCACTCTTCGGCAATGACCTTGCGACACAACCCAACTACCCCGCGGAGATAAGGGCGCCCCAAGGCACGCTGCCCGGTGTCTCGTCGTTCCAGATCCAGATCGCCGACTACGACATCATGACCGCCGGCGACCGCCCCGACGTCCTGGTGGCGATGAACCCTGCAGCTCTGAAGGCCAACATCTCCGACCTGCCACGCGGCGGGCTGGTGATCGCGAACTCCGACGAGTTCACCAAACGCAATCTCGCCAAGGTCGGCTACGAGGCCAACCCCCTGGAATCCGGCGAGTTGACCGACTACGTCGTGCAGGCCGTCCCGATGACCACGCTGACGCTGGGCGCCGTCGAGGAGATCGGCGCGACGAAGAAGGACGGCCAGCGCGCCAAGAACATGTTCGCGCTCGGGTTGCTGTCCTGGATGTACGGCCGTGAGATCGAGCCGCAGGAAACCTTCATCCGGGAGAAGTTCCTCCGCAAGCCCGACATCGCCGACGCCAACGTGCTGGCGCTGCGCGCCGGCTGGAACTACGGCGAAACCACCGAGGCGTTCGGCACCACCTTCGAGGTCGCCCCGGCCAAGCTGCCGCCGGGGGAGTACCGCCAGATCTCCGGCAACACCGCGCTCGCCTACGGCATCGTCGTCGCCGGCCAGCTCGCCGACACCAAAGTGGTGCTGGGCAGCTATCCGATCACGCCGGCGTCGGACATCCTGCACGAGCTGTCCAAGCACAAAAATTTCGACGTCGTCACCTTCCAGGCCGAGGACGAGATCGCCGGAATCGGCGCCGCGATCGGTGCGTCGTACGGCGGCGCGCTGGGCGTCACCAGCACGTCGGGCCCGGGGATCTCGCTGAAGTCCGAGGCGATCGGCCTGGCGGTGATGACCGAGCTTCCCCTGCTCGTCATCGACGTGCAGCGCGGCGGGCCGTCCACCGGGCTGCCCACCAAGACCGAGCAGGCCGACCTGCTGCAGGCGCTGTACGGGCGCAACGGCGAGTCGCCGGTGGCTGTGCTGGCCGCGCGGTCGCCGTCGGACTGCTTCGAGATCGCGATCGAAGCTGCTCGCATCGCGTTGACGTATCGGACGCCGGTGATCCTGTTGTCCGACGGCGCGATCGCGAACGGCTCGGAGCCGTGGCGCATTCCGGACGTCAGCACGTTCGAGCCCATCGACCGCAACATCGCGCAGCCGGGAACAGATTTCCAGCCTTACGCGCGCGATCCCGAGACCCTGGCACGTCAGTTCGCGGTCCCGGGCACCCCGGGGCTCGAACACCGCATCGGCGGTCTGGAGTCTGCCAACGGTTCGGGCAACATCTCCTACGACCCGCGCAACCACGACTTGATGGTGCGCCTGCGCCAGGCGAAGATCGACGGCATCACGGTGCCCGATCTCGACGTCGACGACCCGACCGGCGACGCGGAGTTGCTGCTGATCGGCTGGGGCAGCAGCTACGGGCCGATCGGCGAGGCCTGCCGCCGCACCCGCCGCAAGGGCATCAAGGTCGCCCACGCGCAGCTTGCCCACCTCAACCCGTTCCCGGCCAACCTCGGTGACGTGCTGCGCCGCTACCGCACGGTGGTCTGCCCCGAGATGAATCTCGGCCAGCTGGCCCTGCTGCTGCGGGGCAGGTATCTGGTCGACGTCCAGTCGGTGACCAAGGTGCAGGGCATGGCGTTCCTGGCGGACGAGATCGAAGACATCGTCGACTCCGCCCTCGACGGTTCGTTGGCCGGAAATGAGAGCGACAAGAACAGATTCGCCAAGTTTGACGGTAGCGTGTCGATGAGTAAGCGGGAGTTGGTGCATGACTGACGTAATCGGCAGCCTAAGAGGGGAAGCGCTGGAGCTGACGGCTACCAGCGGTGTGCCCGTCACCGACCAACCGCAGAAGGCCAAAGACTTCACCAGCGACCAGGAGGTTCGCTGGTGTCCGGGTTGCGGCGACTATGTCATCCTCAACACGATCCGTAACTTCCTGCCGGAGCTGGGCCTGCGGCGGGAGAACATGGTCTTCGTCAGCGGCATCGGCTGCTCGAGCAGGTTCCCGTACTACCTGGAAACCTATGGGCTGCACTCGATTCACGGCCGCGCCCCGACCCTGGCGACCGGGTTGGCGTTGGCGCGCGAGGACTTGTCGGTGTGGGTCGTCACCGGTGACGGTGACGCGCTCTCGATCGGGGGCAACCACCTGATCCACGCGTTGCGCCGCAACGTCAACATCACGGTCCTGTTGTTCAACAACCGGATCTACGGATTGACGAAGGGCCAGTACTCGCCGACGTCGGAAGTCGGCAAGGTCACCAAGTCCACGCCGATGGGCTCGCTCGACCAGCCGTTCAACCCGGTGTCGTTGGCGCTGGGTGCAGAAGCCACGTTCGTCGGCCGCGCACTGGATTCCGACCGCAAGGGGCTCTCGGAGGTGCTGCGCGCTGCCGCGCAGCATCGCGGCGCCGCGTTCGTCGAAATCCTGCAGGACTGCCCGATCTTCAATGACGGCTCGTTCGACCTGCTGCGCAAGGAGGGTGCCGAAGAGCGCATCATCAGTGTCGCGCAGGACCAGCCGATCACGTTCGGCGCCAGCGGCGAATACTGCGTGGTGCGGTCGGGCTTCGGCCTCGAGGTGGCCAAGACGGCCGACGTGGCCGCGTCCCAGATCATGGTGCACGACGCCACCGTCGAAGATCCCAGTTACGCGTTCGCGCTGTCGCGGCTGTCCGATCAGGACCTCGAGCACACCGTGATGGGCGTGTTCCGCCAGGTGCAGCGTCCCACCTACGACGACGGCGCTCGCGTGCAAGTCCGCGCCGCGCGCGAGGCCACCGCACACGACACCGCCGCACTGCAGTCGCTGCTGCGGGGACGCGATACCTGGACTGTTGTCTAGTCGCTCCGGCCTGGCCGGCGTCGTGCTGGCCGGTGGCGCATCACGCCGAATGGGCCGCGACAAGGCCACGTTGCCCTACCAGGGCGGCACGTTGGTGCAGCATCTCGTGTCCGTGGTCGCGCGGCGCTGCGCGCCGGTGTTCGTCATCGCCGCCCCCGGCCAGCCGATCCCTCCGGTCGACGCGGAGGTACTGCGTGACGACGTTCGCGAGGTGGGGCCGCTGGTAGCCGCCGGCCGGGGGCTGCGTGCCGCGGCAGAGGCCGGTGCCTCGTGGGCCTTCGTGTGCGCGGTGGACATGCCCTATCTCGATGCGGCGTTGATCGACCTGCTGGTCGAGTCGTCGAAGAACCTGACCGCGGCGGTGGTGCTGCCGTGGGACGGCCGCGACCACTATCTGGCGGGCCTGTACCGGACCTCGCTGGTCGACGGGGTCAACGCCCTGGTGGCCGCGGGGCACCGGAGCATGGCGGCGCTCGTCAATTCCGTTGAGTCGCAGCGAATTGTCGTCGCAGACGGCCGGTCGCTCACCAACGTCAATTCATCCAACGATCTGCTGCTCCTGCGCTGAAGCGCGTGTTTTGCGTCGGCCTATAGTTTTTGACGTCGGCCCAAATTTCTCGGTGTGAAATCTGTCTGCCGGAATTGCAGAAAATAGGACAAGCCAGCAATTTGTCTGGCCCCGTCACATGTAAGTCCGATCACGTTCCACGGTCGCTCCTGCCTGCGTCACACGCGTGAATGATGTTCGACGGCAACAAGAATCCCGTCCGCGACGCTGTGCCGACGTGGGCCACTTCACAAAAAGCCCGTGATTGCAGTCACAGGCGTGGCGGGATCGTCGCATCTGAGAAATTCTCAGACACGCCGAGATGACCTGGCATGACGATCCAGGTTGTTCACCGAAATACGACCGTTATCGTTTCGAGATTTGCTGAATTCAGATGTGACTTATCGGTCTGAGATTTGTAGATTTTCGACGTCTCCCCAGGGAGCAAATAATTTCAAACCCGATAACCTGCGTGTGAACGGGGCTACCCCCGGGCGGCGATGGCTACACCTACTGCCACCTCCTCCGCCTCGGCCCCGATGTCGCGCCTGACCGAGACGGCGCGATCCGGGGACAGACTCGCCCGACTGGGCGTCTCGCCCGCGTGAGCGGGCGGCCTTGGCGCGCGCTTGGCGAAAGGAATGACTTGTGAAGAACCTCCGCAAGCTGGCGACCACCGCCGCGATCACCGGCGGACTCGTCGCCGCGCCGTTGGCCCTGTCGACCGCCACCGCTCACGCGGACAGCGTGAACTGGGACGCCATCGCGCAGTGCGAGTCCGGAGGCAACTGGTCGATCAGCACGGGCAATGGCTACTCCGGTGGCCTGCAGTTCACGGTGGGCACGTGGCGCGCCAACGGCGGCGCCGGGTCGCCGGCGAACGCCAGCCGCGAGGAGCAGATCCGCGTCGCGGAGAACGTTCTGGCCAGCCAGGGGATCGGCGCGTGGCCGGTCTGCGGCAGGCGCGGCTGACGACACGCTGCTGAGGTCGGGCGGTGCCGGGAACTCCGGCACCGCCCGAACTCTTTTATGCACTTCCTTAACTTAAAAACATTCCTTAACAGGAGCCCCGGGAGTAACACCTGTCCGAATTGCCCCGATCACCCCATCGACCGCAGTTTCGGGGGCTCGGCGAAGGGAATCGTAATGTCGGGGATTCGCAAGACAGTTCTGATGGCCGCGATCGGTGGAGCACTTTTCGGAGCGCCGGTCATGCTTTCCACCGCCACCGCCCACGCCGACAGTGTGAACTGGGACGCGATCGCGAAATGCGAGTCCGGCGGATACTGGGGCTCAAACACCGGCAACGGCCAATTCGGTGGCCTGCAGTTCAAGCAAGCGACCTGGACGGCCAACGGTGGCGTCGGCAACCCGGCCACCGCGAGCCGCGCCGAGCAGATCCGGGTGGCCGAGAACGTGTTGCACACCCAGGGCCTGGGCGCATGGCCGACATGTGGCGCCTATGCGGGCGCCCCGGTCACCTCCACGCCCGCGACGGCGACTCCGGGCGCGCCGACGGTCCGCACGGTTTCCGCCCAGAGCGGCTGCCAGAACGTCGGCGCCCTGGCCGGAATCCGGCTCGATCTGCTGTGCACCACACTCACCGTCCCGCTGCAGATGTTCAGCCCCTCGGCTGCTCGGTAACGCTGAACTGTCGCCGTACCACCCAGGCCCCGGCTCCAGAACGCGGCCACCGCGGCAGGGCTGACGCTCTCGATGGTGAGTCCAGCCAGACGGTCATGCCGGCGCGACGTCCCGGCCGGTGGGCATGGTGAAGGCCTGCCGCGACGCGATCGACGCCAGATGCCGGGTCAGCACGGGCTCCGGAGCCAGCATGCTGGCCCAACTCGCAGCGGCGGACAGGGCGGCCGGCCGCAGGTTGACGATTCGGCCCAGCAGTGCCGACTCGCGGATCAGCGGCGCCACCCGCGGCTGCCGGAAACTGGCGAACCGGGCGAACGCCGTATGCAGATCGGCGGCGCCGCCGGCGAACGCGGCAAGGATCGCGGCGTCCTCCAGCGCCTGGCAGCCGCCCTGCCCGAGATGAGGGCGCATCGCATGGGCGGCGTCACCAACCAGCACCAGCCGGCCGCACGCCCAGACCCTGGCCCGGGTCCGGTCGTAGAGGTCATGGCGGAGGACGACCGCCGGGTCGGTACCGCCCAGGATGTCGGGGATCGGCTGGATCCATGACGAATACCGGCGCCGGAGGTAGGCCAGCTCACCCTCTGCCGCGGCGGACCCTTCCGCCGCGCGTTCGGTGACGAACCAGTACGTGCCGCGGTGTCCCATCGGCACGTGCCCGAACTCCACTCCGGGTCCCATCGTCTCGCCGGCCAGCGCCGTGTCGATCGAGCAGTCGGCCACTCCGCGCCAGGCGGTGTATCCCGTGTAGGTGTGGGCCAGCGGCCCGTTGAGATGCCGCGCGATCAGCGAGCGCGTGCCGTCGGCGCCCACAACCGCATCCGCCCGGATCGCGGTGCGGTCGGAAAGCTGCACGCGCACGCCGTCGGCGGCTTCGGCTATCCCGGTGACCGCAACGCCGAGCCGGACAGTGCCCGGCGCCAGAGCTTCGCCCAGGATCCCGGCTAGCGCGGCACGCTGGAGAACCACCAACGGCTCGCCCAGCGCCGTGACGATCCGGTCGGGATGCGGG
>JBAPQQ010000423.1:0-4008 GCA_049280695.1 Mycobacterium sp. | reverse complement strand
CCACCATGGCTTGCCGCTGGTGGTGGTCGTACACCGGGGCCGAGATCACGCTGATGTCGTGACGCCGCGCGGTACCGGAGGTTTCGCTGCGCAGATACACGCGCTCGCCGATATCCGAGACGATCTCGGCCAGCAGCGCCCGCAGTTCGTCGGGCAGGCTGTTGGACATGCCCGCCATGAGGGCATAGAGCCGCTGCCCGCCGGGTGTCAGTCGCTCGACGAGATAGCCGTCGGCGCGGCATTCGGCGATCACGCGGTGCAGGCGTTCGGTGTCGGTGCGCAGCGGGATCGTGGGTTTCCTGGCCAGCCAGTCGCGGACGGCGTCGTCGTCCCACAACACGAACATCAGCCCGACCGGCGGCGCAAACGGATAGCTCTGCCCCACCTCGACCCCCACACGCGCGCCCGGCGGCGCGACCAGTTCCAGCAGCGTGATCCGGTCGTCCACCACTGCGGAAAGCGCTGCGGTGGTGGCGAATTGCGCCGAGAGCCGACGCAGTGCGTCCCGTGCTGCCGGGCTGATCCGCATCGACTCCTGGGCCCTGTGGCCCAATGTGATCAGGGCCGGCCCCAGCCGATACGTCTTGTCGGCAACGTCCCTGATCAAGTAGCCGGCATCCGTCAAGGCCGACACGATGCCGAGGCAGGTGGGCTTGCTGAGCGCAGTGCGCCGGGCCAATTCGGACACGCCGAACCGCTCGTGCGGGCGCTGCGACAGGAAGTCGAGTACGCGCAGCACGCGGTCCGTCGGCGGCGACGCCCGGCCCGGGCCAACGAATCCCATCCGGCGCACTCTACCGCGGTGCGTTCCAGATATGGAACGACACAGGCAAGCATATTGACCGGTGTTAGAACACGTTCTAGTCTTGGCGGCGGCACCGGTCACCCGCAGAGAGGACCGCATGTACACCGAGCCGCTGACCGCAGCGATCCGCGAGGCAGAGACACTCGTCGCAGCCGCGCCTCACATCGAGACGGAAGCGGACCTCCTCGAAGGCCTGCAATATCTCGCGCAGGGGATCGCAGCCTGCACACACGTTTCGTTCCACCACGACCGCGACCACCCGTTCTTCCTCATTGGCACAGGGCCATTCACGAAGATGGGCATGGACAACCCCGACACCCTCTACTTCGGCACTCGCGTACAACCCGGCCACGAATACGTCGTCTCGGGGCTTCGCGGCACCACCACAGACCTGAGTTTTCAGCTGCTGGGCGGCGAATACACCGACGAGGGCGTCCCGGTCAGCGAAGCAGCGTTCGACGACCGCGAACTCGATATAGCCGCCGACGGCAGCTTCGAATGGCGCTTCACGCCGAAAGGTCCGGCGCAACTGGTCGTACGCGAGGTCTACGGCGACTGGTCGCAGCGGCGCGGCACAATCGCCATCAAGCGGGTGGACTCGGCCGGCACCGCACCACCGCCGTTGACTCGTCAGACGCTCGAAAAGCGCTACGCCGCAGCGGGAAAGCAGCTGGTGAATCGCATCAAGACCTGGCTGCAGTTTCCCCAGTGGTTCTACCTCAACCTGCCCGCCAACACGCTGGTTCCGCCGCGTCTCACACCCGGCGGGCTGGCGACACAGTACTCGTCGGCAGGCCATTTCGATCTGGCCCCGGACCAGGCGCTGGTCATCACCATCCCGCAGTCCGACGCCCCTTACCTGGGCTTCCAGCTGGGCAGCCTGTGGTACATCTCGCTGGACTACATCAATCACCAAACCTCGCTGAATGCCACTCAGGCGCAAGTGGACCCGGATGGCAAGATCCGGATCGTGGTCGCCGACCGCAGCCCCGGCGTCACCAACTGGGTCGAGACGCTCGGCCACCGAAAGGGCTTTCTTCAGTTCCGTTGGCAGCGCGTATCGCGGGAACTCACCGACGCCGACGGGCCCACCGTGGCGCTCGTCGACGCCGGCGCGGTGCCCACCGCGTTGCCGTTCTACGACCGTAACAGGATCGCCGACGAAGATTGGCGTGAGCGGATTGCCCAGCGGCAGCACGCAATCGCCACGAGAATGCTGGGGTAAACCATGCCGCAGGGCTTGTTGGAGGGCAAGGTGGTGTGCATCAGCGGTGTCGGCCCCGCGCTGGGCACCACGCTGGCGCGGCGCTGCGCCGAGAGCGGCGCCGACCTCGTGCTGGCGGCGCGCACCGCCACACGTCTCGACGACGTCGCAAAGGACCTCGCCGATACGGGCCGTCGCGCCGTCGCTGTGTCGACCGACATCACCGACGACGACCAGGTCGCGAACCTCGTCGACGCGTCGCTGACGGCGTACGGCCGCGTCGATGTGCTGATCAACAACGCGTTTCGGGTGCCGTCGATGAACCCGTTGGCCGACACCACGTTCCAGCACATCCGCGACGCGATCGAGCTGACCGTGCTGGGCGCCCTGCGTCTGATCCAGGGCTTCACGCCCGCGCTCGCCGAGGCCAACGGGTCGGTCGTGAACGTGAACTCGATGGTTATTCGGCACTCCCAGGCCAAGTACGGTGCCTACAAGATGGCCAAGTCGGCGCTGCTGGCGATGTCGCAGTCGCTGGCGACGGAACTGGGCGAGCAGGGTATCCGGGTGAACTCCGTTGTGCCGGGCTATATCTGGGGCGAGACATTGAAGGGCTACTTCAACCATCAGGCCGGCAAGTACGGCACCACCGTGGAGCAGATCTACAACGCTACGGCCGTGAACTCCGACTTGAAGCGGCTGCCCACGGAGGACGAAGTCGCCTCAGCCATCATCTTTTTCGCGAGCGATCTGTCCAGCGGCATCACCGGACAGACGCTGGATGTGAACTGCGGAGAGTACAAGACGTGATGGCCCGAAGACGAGCGAGGACTCGAGCGGGCTGGAGTCGAGAATGACCGAGCGCACCGACGTCGGCACGGTCGACGACCTGCACGAGTCAGCGTCGCGGTTGGTCGGGCTCGACGACTTCGGTCCAGACGACGACAACTACCGCGAGGGGCTGGCCGTCATCCTCGACTCGTATCGGCGCGAGGCCGCCCTGACGCCGTTCGGCAGCAAGATCTGCCGGGTCTACCTGCGCGGCGCGCTGGCCGCCCGGCTGCTGGCGCAACAAGGCTGGAAGCAGTATCCGCAGTACGCCGAGGTTCCGATCGACCGGCCGATTTTCGTGACCGGGCTGCCGCGGACGGGTACCACAGCCCTGCACCGCTTGCTGGGTGCAGATCCGGCGCACCAGGGAATTCAGATGTGGCTCGCCGAATTTCCGCAACCGCGGCCGCCGCGAGAGACCTGGCAGGACAATCCCGTCTTCACGCAGCTGAACGCGCAGTTCGAGCGGCATCATGTCGAGAACCCCGAGTTCATGGGTTTGCACTTCATGAGTGCCGACGAAGTGGAGGAGTGCTGGCAGCTACTGAGGCAGTCGCTGCACGCGGTCGCTTATGAGACGCTGGCGCACCTACCGACGTATGCGCAATGGCTGGCGAACGAGGACTGGACGCCGGCGTATCGGCGATACCGCAAGAACCTGCAGTTGATCGGCGTCAACGACGTCGGCAAACGCTGGGTCTTGAAGAACCCCAGCCACTTACATGCGCTCGACGCGTTGATGGCGACCTTCCCGGACGCGCTCGTCGTGCAATGCCATCGGCCGGCCGAGACGCTCATGGCGTCGATGTGCTCGCTGGCCGAACACGCCACCGAGGGATGGTCCACCGCATACGTCGGCGCGACGATCGGTGCCGACTCGCTGGACACCTGGGCCCGAGGGCTCGAGCGTTTCAACGCGGTACGGGTCCAGCATGATCCGGCCCAGTTCTACGACGTCGACTACAAAGACTTCGTCACCGACCCGATCGGCACCGTCGAGGCCATCTACCGCTACTTCGGAATCGAGTTGGCCGGGCCCGCGTCGCAGGCGATGCAGCGGATACACGCCGAAAGTCAGCGAGGCTCGCGGGCACCGAAACACACTTACCGGCTGGCGGATTACGGGCTGACCGTCGAGCAGGTGCGGGAGCGCTTCGCGGGACTGACC
>JBAPQQ010000422.1:0-2907 GCA_049280695.1 Mycobacterium sp. | reverse complement strand
CAGCACAGTCTCGTAATCGGCCTTGGTCACGTGGCCGTGGCAGGTGAATGCCGCGACATTGTCGGGGAATCCAGTCAGCTTCTCTATCATGTGCTTCTCCTCGACGAGATCTACCTCCAGTTGTCGGCAGCTTCATGATCCTCTCGTCGAGCGCGGCGCGGTAGGGGACCAGGACTGCCCGCTTGCTTCAGGCGTCCCGCTTTGCGCCGGTACAACGTTCCGAGCGCCAACAGCGGCAGGCTGATCACCCTGCGGCCACGATCCCGGGCACGATCAGCGGCAGCGTGACGCGGAAGAATGTCCGGACGGGACCGGCGCCGAGATCCATCCAGGCGCCCGCGAGCGTCGAGTCGAACCCGCGGACCCGCGCCCGTACGGCCATCGCGACGAAGCTGCCTCGAAGGCCACGTCTGCGATGACGATCGTCGTGTAACCCGTGGCCCACCCGAGGTCGAGGAACAGCGTCAGCAGAGAGGCGCCCACCACCACCTCGGGCGCGGTGAGTGGGACGACGATGAGGGTCTCGACGGCCTTGCTTCCACGAAATCGCCGGCGCATCAACGGGATTGTCAAAAGACTACCGAGCACCAAGGCGATGCCCCGTGGACACCGCGGCGATGTTCAAGCTGAGCAGCAGCGCTTGGGTCAGCTGCGGAAACTTCAGTAGTTGAAGGTGCCCGCGGGCTTGTGGAACGAGAGCAGGATGACAATTCGGGTCTAGCATTTACACAATTACAACTTGTAAAATCGATCTGCGCGCATAGAACGGAGGCCCGAGTACAAGTGCACGAACTAGATGTCCGACCGCTTCGCAAGCCGGACAAGCAGCCGACCATCTTCGCCACCTACGCCGGATTGCCCGGAGAGGGGTCGTTTGTGCGAATCAACCACCAGCGCGACCGGTTCGAGACCGCCCCGCGACGGGCCGTCCGATGCCTCGCACATCAGGCCGACGCAAATGAGCGCTGAAGCATCCCCGCTTGCTGGACTTCAGGCCCGCCGGCCGTTCCCGGCGCGGATGGGCCCCAAGGGCAACTTGATCTACAAGCTGGTGACCACCACTGATCACAAGCTGATCGGAGTCATGTACATCGTCGCCTGCTTCGCGTTCTTCTTCACGGGCGGGTTGATGGCGCTGTTGATGCGCGCCGAGTTGGCCTCACCCGGGCTGCAGTTCCTGTCCAACGAGCAGTACAACCAGTTGTTCACCATGCACGGCACGATCATGCTGCTGTTCTACGCCACCCCGATCGTGTTCGGTTTCGCCAATCTGGTCCTGCCGCTGCAGATCGGTGCGCCCGACGTCGCGTTCCCCCGGTTGAATGCGTTGTCGTTCTGGCTGTTTGCGTTGGGGGCGCTGATCGCGCTGAGCGGCTTCATCACCCCGAGTGGGGCGGCCGACTTCGGCTGGACCGCCTACACGCCGCTCTCCGATGCTGTTCACAGCCCCGGCGCAGGCGGTGATCTGTGGATCCTGGGCCTGGCGGTGGGGGGGCTGGGCACCATCCTGGGCGCGGTCAACATGATCACGACCGTGGTCTGCATGCGGGCGCCGGGCATGACGATGTTCCGGATGCCGATCTTCACCTGGAACATCCTGATCACCAGCATCATGGCGCTATTGGTGTTCCCGCTGCTGACCGCGGCACTGTTCGGTTTGGCCGCCGACCGTCACCTCGGCGCACACATCTATGACCCGGCCAACGGCGGGGCGATTTTGTGGCAGCACCTGTTCTGGTTCTTCGGCCACCCCGAGGTGTACATCGTTGCGTTGCCGTTCTTCGGCATCATCACCGAAGTCATCCCGGTTTTTGCTCGCAAACCGATCTTCGGCTACACCGCGATGGTGTACGCGACGACGAGCATTGCGGCTCTGTCAATGGCGGTATGGGCTCATCACATGTTCGCCACCGGCGCGGTGCTGCTGCCGTTCTTTTCGTTCATGTCCTATTTGATCGCGGTGCCGACCGGTATCAAGTTCGTCAACTGGATCGGCACCATGTGGAAGGGCCAGTTGACCTTCGAAACGCCGATGCTGTTCGCGGTGGGCTTCATGGTGACCTTCCTGCTCGGCGGCCTGTCCGGGGTGATGCTGGCCAGCCCGCCCATCGATTTCCACGTCACCGACACCTACTTCCTGGTCGCGCACTTCCACTACGTGCTGTTCGGCACCATCGTGTTCGCCACCTTCGCCGGCATCTATTTCTGGTTCCCGAAGATGACCGGGCGTCTGCTGGACGAGCGGCTGGGCAAGCTGCACTTCTGGCTGACCCTGATCGGGTTTCATGCCACGTTCTTGGTGCAGCACTGGCTGGGTAACGAGGGCATGCCGCGCCGCTACGCGGACTACCTGCCCACCGACGGGTTCCAGGGCTTGAACATCGTGTCCACGATCGGCGCGTTCATCCTGGGTGCATCGATGCTGCCGTTCGTGTGGAATGTGTTCCGCAGCTGGCGTTTCGGCGAGCCGGTGACGGTCGACGACCCGTGGGGTTACGGCAGTTCGCTGGAGTGGGCCACCAGCTGCCCGCCGCCGCGGCACAACTTCACCGAGCTGCCCCGGATCCGCTCGGAGCGTCCGGCGTTCGAGCTGCACTATCCACACATGGTCGAGCGGATGCGCCGCGAGGCACACGTCGGACGGGCTCACGGTCCCGGGGACGGCGACGTGACCCGACTCGACGATGAGAGTGTCCGTACCTAACGGCGCACCTGCGGACGCGCACGGGCGGCATCGGGGGGTGAATGCCGGGCCGGTCGATGCGTCCGGCAAGCGTTCGTCGCTGCTGATCACCGTGACCGGCCGGGATCAGCCAGGTGTGACGTCGGCGCTGTTCGGGGTGCTGTCCCGGCATCAGGTGGATCTCCTCAACGTCGAACAGGTCGTCATCCGGAACCGCTTGACGC
>JBAPQQ010000421.1:0-12129 GCA_049280695.1 Mycobacterium sp. | reverse complement strand
GCACTGGACCCCTGATCGAACGTTCCGCGGCGGTGTTCGCCCGCTGGAACCAGCTGATCGCCGGGCGACTCGTCGACGACGGCATCGAATCCGCCCGCGCCGAAGAGTTGGCGATGCTGATGACCACGGCGATCGAGGGCGCGATTGTCGTCGCGCGTGCTTCCCGCGACGTGAAGCCGCTGGACCTCGTGCACCACCAGTTGCGTGCACTGCTGCAAGCCGAAACCGAGAAGGGCTGACGATGACCTCCGACTGGCAACCCACCGCCTGCATCCTGTGCGAGTGCAACTGTGGCATCGTCGTGCAACTCGACGGCCGCAGGCTGGTCAAGATCCGCGGCGACAAGGACCACCCGGCCTCTGCGGGCTACACCTGCAACAAGGCGCTGCGGCTCGACCACTATCAGAACAACTCCAACCGGCTGACGTCCCCGATGCGCCGCCGTTCCGACGGCAGCTATGAGGAAATCGACTGGGACACAGCGATCTCCGAAGTCGCCGAGGGCTTCAAACGCATTCGCGACAGCTACGGCGGCGACAAGGTCTTCTACTACGGCGGCGGCGGACAGGGCAATCATCTCGGCGGGGCCTACAGCGGCGCGTTCCTGAAGGCGATCGGCTCCCGCTATCGCTCCAACGCGCTGGCGCAGGAGAAGACGGGGGAGCACTGGGTTGACCGGCATCTGTACGGCGGGCACACCCGTGGCGAGTTCGAGCACGCCGAGGTTTCGGTGTTCGTCGGCAAGAACCCGTGGATGTCTCAGAGCTTCCCACGCGCTCGGGTGGTGCTCAACGAGATCGCGAAGGACCCCGACCGCTCGATGATCGTGATCGATCCGGTGATCACCGACACCGCGAAGATGGCGGACTTCCATCTGCGCGTGCGGCCGGGCGCCGATGCGTGGTGCCTGGCGGCGATGGCGGGTGTGCTGGTACAGGAGAAGCTCTGTGACGAAGTCTTTTTGACCGAGCATGTCAACGGCGCCGACGCCGTGCGACAGGTGCTGGTGGATGTCCCCGTCGGCGAGTACGCGCAGCGCTGCGGCGTCGACGAGGAACTGCTGCGCGCCGCGACGCGCCGGATCGCACGGGCGGACAGCGTGGCGGTCTTCGAGGACCTCGGCATCCAGCAGGCGCCCAACAGCACGCTGTGCTCCTATCTGAACAAGCTGCTGTGGATTCTGACCGGCAGTTTCGCCAAACGCGGCGCGCAGCATCTGCATTCGTCGTTCGCGCCGCTGTTCAGGACCGGCGGGATCGGCCGCACGCCGGTCACCGGCGCCCCGGTCATCGCCGGGCTGGTGCCGTCGAACGTCGTTCCCGAAGAGATCCTGACCGACCATCCGGACCGGTTCCGGGCAATGATCGTCGAGAGCAGCAACCCCGCCCACTCCGTCGCGGACTCGACGTCGGTGCGTAAAGCGCTGGAGTCGCTGGAACTTGTCGTCGTCATCGACGTCGCCATGACGGAGACCGCGAGGTCGGCGCACTACGTCCTGCCCGCGGCAACCCAGTTCGAGAAGCCGGAGGCGACGTTCTTCAACCTGGAGTTTCCGCACAACACCTTCCACCTCCGCCATCCGATTCTCGATCCGCTCCCGGGCACGCTGCCCGAACCCGAGATCTGGGCACGGCTGACCCGCGAACTCGACATCGTCGATGACGCCGAACTGGACCCGCTACGTAAGGCGGCCGCCGAAGGGCTGGACGTGTTCGCGCAGGCGTTCATGGCGGGCGTGGCCGCTAACCCGTTGTGGAACAAGGTGTTGCCGTACGTGCTCTACGAGACGCTGGGCCCTGCGTTGCCCGACGGTTTGGCGGGCGCGGCGGCGCTGTGGGGGCTCGCGCAGAAGACGGCGTTCACCTACCCGGAGGCGGTTCGCCGAGCCGGGCACGCGGACGGCAATTCGCTGTTCGAGGCGATCATCCACAACCGCTCCGGGGTGACGTTCACCGTGCACGAGTACGAAGACGACTTCGCTCTGGTCACGCACGACGACCACAAGATCGCCCTCGACATACCCGAAATGCTCGACGAGATAAGCGGATTGGCCAACGGCCATTCGGTGCTGACCACGCCGGAGTTCCCGATCGTGCTGTCGGCCGGTGAACGGCGCGCCTACACCGCCAACACCATCTTCCGCGACCCGTCGTGGCGCAAGCGTGATGCCGACGGGGCGTTGCGGGTGAGCGTCGAAGATGCGCAGGCGCTCGGGCTCGTCGACGGTGGCCGCGCCCGGATCACCACGGCCGCCGGCAGCGCCGAGGCCAGCGTCGAAATCAGCGAGGCCATGCTCGCCGGGCACGCGTCGCTGCCCAACGGGTTCGGCCTGGATTTCACCGAAGACGACGGCCAGACCCGGGTTCCCGGCGTTGCGCCCAACGCGCTGACATCCACCGCGTGGCGCGACGCGTACGCGGGCACGCCGTGGCACAAACATGTGCCCGCCCGGATCGAGCCGTCAGCCGCGGTTTAGTTCTGCCCGAGGAAGTTTCGCAGCACAGCGGGCCGGGTGGACGTCGGCGTCAGGCAAGCGCCGCCTTCGCCGCAGCGAGATCATCCGCCGCCAGCACGAGCCGGGTGTTCGTGGCGAGGTACGCGCTGATGAGATTGACCCCGGCGTCGCCCAGCCTGCGAGCCACCTCCCCCAGGGCGCCGGGCCGGTCCTCGATCGCAAGCACGACCACCTCTTCCTCCGACACGATCTTGATGCCTGCGCGCTGCAAGGCCTCGAACGCCGGAGTCGGATCCTGCACGAGGATGTGAACCTCCGCCTGGCCACCGCCGCCGCCCACGGCGCACAGCCCTTCGATGTTGGCGCCGGCCTCACCGAGCAGGTCGCCGACGCGGGCCAGTTCCCCCGGCTCGTTGTCGAGATAGAGCGTCAGGTCCGTTGCCATGGTGCGTCCTTTCGTGCGGATGTCTCAGGCGATGTCGGCGGCGAACACGCCCATGTTGTGCGCGGCCCGCCGGGCGATCCACGGCAGCGTCGGGTCGTCGGTGCCCGCTGGAACGATGCGGGGGTTGGTGATGTGCACGTCGCGCCGGAACAGATGGACGTCCGCCTCTCCTGCGGCCAGAACGTTCTTGACCCAGTCCGTCTTTCCGTGCCCGAGCATGACGGCCAGCACATCGCCCTTGCGGTAGGCGTTCACGACCGTTTCGTACGGCTTTCCCGACGTGCGGCCGCGGTGCTTGATCGTGGCGAAACTCGGCAGGTACTTCGCGACCTTGCCGATCACCGGGTTCATGTACTTGATCTGGAGGCGTTCGACCACGGGCGGGAACCTCATCGGCACGCCCGGGGCGTTGTTCGGATGATCCTTCGCGTGCATGCGGTCACTGTAACGGCGAGTAATCCGGCAAATCGACCATGTCGTGCAAGCGCAGCCCTCTGGCTCCGAGCTTTGCGAAGGTACGGCTCACGCCGCCGGGCAGAACGCTGATCAGGCGGGCGCCCTGCACCAGGGCCCAGAGGTCGAGAGCGTTGGCCGGCACCAGTCTCTTGGCGGCCTTGACCGCGAAGGCGCGGCTGCGCCGCACGTAGTCGCCGATTTCGTGCTCATAGGCGGCGAACGCGCCGGCGTAGTCCGGCACGTGGGTGGCCAGTTCGCCCGCCAAGGTGTACGCGCCGACGACCGCCAGGCTGGTGCTGCCACCGACGGCAGGTCCCGGGCAATAGCCCGCGTCACCGACCAACGTCACCCGGCCGCGCGACCAGGTGGCCAGCCGCAGCTGCGAGATGGAGTCGAAGTAGAAGGCTCCGGTGCGGTCCAGCTCGGCCAGCAGCCGCGGTACCTCCCAGTCCATGTCTGCGAAATGCTCTCGCAGCAACTGCTTCTGGCTTGGCACGTCGCGGTAGTGGTAGCTCAACTCGCGAGGGGTGCGGAACAGGAAGATGGCACGTGCGTCGTCGATCTGGTCCGCGGTGTAGACACCGGCGATCCGGCCCGCCTTGCCGGTCATCTGCATGACGCCGTTGACGGCAAGTTGTCGGGGCACCGAGATCACCGACAGGTAGCCGCCGATCCATGTCGAAAAGCCCGACTCCGTGCCGAAAGTCAGCGTTCGGACGTTCGAATGCAGGCCGTCGGCACCCACGACGACGTCGAAGCGGCGCGGGGTGGCGCGTTCGAAGGAGACGTCGCCGTCGTCGGATATCGAGGTGATCGAGTCGGCGAAGACGTACTCGACGTCGTTACGCGTCGCGTCGTAGAAGATTTCGCTGAGGTCGTCGCGCATGATCTCGACGTGATCGTCTGAGACGGCGGTGTACACCTTGCGCAGGTCGACAGTGACGGGCTTTGCGTTGTCGCGGTGGAGCACGATCGCGTCGGTGCCGGTCTTCTTGTCGCGGATCGCGTTGCGCAGCCCCATTTTCCCGACGATGGCCATGGCGGGCCGGAACAGGTCGACGGCGTGACCGCCTGACTTGCGCAACGCGGGTGCCTGCTCGACGACAGTGACCTGGAAACCGTACCTGTTGAGCCAGTAGGCCAGAACGGGTCCGGCGATGCTGGCACCCGAGATCAGCACCCTCATGTCCGACATCCTGCCGCGGAGACGCCGGCGCGGTAGGTTCACGTGATGTCGACGATCTATGCGACACATCCCCGCTATGCCGAGCACGACTATCCGGGACATCCCGAGAACGCCGAGCGGATCCGGGCCGTCTGGCGCGGGCTCGACGAGAGCGGGTTGACGGCGCGGATGCAAGCGCTCGACGTGCAGGGGGTCGACACCGAACTCGTACTGACGGTGCACACGCCCGAGTATCTGGACATGCTGCGGCGGATCAACGCCACGACCCGGACGACGTTCCTCGACGCGGATACCTACGCGGGACCCGATGCCCTGACGATCGCGCTGCTGTCGGCCGGCGGCGCTGTCGGCACGGTCGGGGAGGTGCTCTCCGGGCGCGCCGCCAACGGCCTGGCGGCCATCCGCCCACCTGGCCATCACGCAATGCCAAGCCGCGCAATGGGTTTCTGCCTGCTGGGCAATGCGGCCATCGCGACCCGTTACGCGCAGCAGCAGTACGGCGTCGAACGGGTGCTGATCGTCGACTACGACGTGCACCATGGCAACGGGACCGAAGCGATGTTCTACGCCGACCCGTCCGTGCTGTACGTCTCGACGCACCAGTATCCGTTCTACCCGATGACGGGCGCCGCAGTCGACGTGGGCAGCGGTGCCGGTGCGGGCTACACGATCAACATCCCACTGCCCGCCGGAAGCGGAGATACCAACTACGGCAACGTGTTCCGCCAGATCATCTGGCCTGCCGCCGAACGTTATCAGCCCCAGTTGATCCTGGTCTCGCTGGGCCTCGACGCATACTGGGACGACCCGTTGGCCGGGATGCGGCTGACGCTGAGCGGATATTCACACCTCGCCGGCGAAGTGGTGCAGATGGCGAACCAGCTGTGTGGGGGCAAAGTCGTCTTCCTGTTGGAAGGCGGCTATGATCTCGACGCTCTTCGTTACGGACTGGCCAACGTCGCGCGGCTGCTGCTCGGGGATCCGCCGGCCGATCCGCTGGGCGCGCCGTCGGATCGGCGGGCTGACCCGGACATCGCACTGCTCATGGCACAGATACGAGAACTGCACACGCTGTAGCGGTCAATCGGTCCAGACGATCAAGTCTTCGACGCCGTTGTTGTAGGCAACGCTCGTGGGAGGTGGCCCCGTGACGTCGAAGTAGATCTCACCCTTGGACTTGTCGCCTTGCCTGAGGGTCGCGGCGCTGATGCCATTGGGGGCGTACGCCTGCCAGAGCACCTGATAAGTCTGGCCGCTGTCGTTGCGCGCGTTGAGGTTCGGAACGATCGGAGTGACCGTACCCCGAATGGGCATGACGGCCGCGGAGGCTTCCCACAGCGTTCCGGCCAGCGGGTAGTCGGGGATGGTGTCGTCGCTGGGCTCGAGGTCGTAGATGTTCCACGCGGTGATCACGGCGCCGTTGGCGTCGCGCAGGCGTTCCCAGGTGCCGAACTTGGCGAGCTTGGTGTCCGCGAACGCGGTTGGTGCGCAGATGGTCGCAGTCGCGGTGAGCAGGGCGGCGGCTGTGGCGGACATGGCGGCAGCGCCCAGCTTCATGGGCTGAAGCGTAGCCCATCGATAAGGGTTCGGGAACGTTCACAGGAAGCGCGATTTGAGAGCTGATATGTGAATTTCAGCTTGTCACAAGCTGTCTGGCGTTTCGCCGCCGCAGCAAGATCGGGATGGGTAACCCGCCATCTCATCTGCCGAGCGGTGAACCGCGGGACTTCCGTCCCTGTCCCTGTGGATGTCGTCCGCGGCGCACATCGACCGGTAGTGGCGGTTGCGCAGCAGCTTTTCGACAGCCACGACGACGCTGACCGTGGCGGCGATTGCGAGAATTCGTGCCCATGCGGCATCGCTGATCGGCGCGGTGTCGAAGATCGTGTTCATCGCGGGCAGATACGTGACGGCGAACTGAGCGACGGCCTGCGTGGTGACGCCAGCGATGATCCACCGGTTGGAGAACAGGCCAATCCGCCAGACCGGGCGGGTCAGTGACCGGCAGCTGAACAGATAAAACGCCTCGACGACGACGAACAAGTTCAGGGCCGCCGTTCGCGCCTCCGGCAAGCTGGCGCCGTTGCCGAGTTCCCACTCAAACAGCCACCACGCGCTGGCGACGAGCAGCGTGGAGACGAGCAGAATGCGCATCACAAGCCCGCGTGTGAGGAGCGGTTGGTCGGGGTTGCGTGGTGGGCGGGTCATGATGCCGGGTTCTTTGGGTTCGAATGCGAGCATGAGGCCGAGGGCAACCGCGGTGGTCATGTTGATCCAGAGAATCTGGGTGGGCAGGATCGGCAGGGCGGCGCCGACTGCGATGGCAGCCAAGATCACCAGTCCTTCACCGATGTTCGTGGGCAGGGTCCATGTGATGAACTTCGTCAGGTTGTCGAACACCCCCCGGCCCTCTTCGACCGCGGCTTCAATGGTGGCGAAGTCGTCATCGGTGAGCACCATGTCGGCGGCGTCCTTGGCGACCTCGGTGCCGCCCTTACCCATCGCGACGCCGATACTGGCCTGCTGCAATGCCGGTGCGTCGTTGACGCCGTCGCCGGTCATCGCGACTACGTGACCCCTGGCCTGCAGTGCTTGCACGAGCCGCAGCTTCTGCTCGGGTGAGACCCTGGCGAACACGCTGGCCCCGTCCACGGCGTCCGGGTACTCGTCGACGCCCAGCGCGGCCAGATCGGTGCCCGTGAGAACTGCGCCTGGCGTCGACTCGCCGTCACCGAGCAGCCCCACTTCGGTTGCGATCGCCCTGGCCGTTCCCGCGTGGTCACCGGTGATCATCTTTACCGCGATACCGGCAGTGTGACAGGCCGCCACGGCGGAAGTCGCGGCCGTTCGGGGTGGGTCGAGCATCGCCTGTAACCCGGTCAATGCCAGCGAACCCGGTAGCGCCTCGTCGTCGAAGTCGTCGGGGCCGCCCGCGGCACGCACACCGGTGGCCAGCACTCGCAGACCACGGGCGGTGAGCATCTCGGCGGTGCGTAACACTTCGGCGCGGTCCAGCGGCCGCAGCGTCCCGTCGGCACCCATCTGTGTGCTGCACAGCCCGAGAATCCGCTCCACCGCACCCTTGGCCAGCACGACGTGGTCGGTGTCGCCGCCGCGATGCAACGTGGCCATGTATTGGCGCTCGGAGCTGAACGGAATGGTCGCCATCCGGGGGAGACTTGCAGCGACCTGTTCGGCGCCGAGGCCGGCCTTGGCGGCGGCGACGACCATTGCGCCCTCGGTCGGGTCACCGACGATGTCCCAGCGCCCACCGTCGTGGGAAAGTGCCGCGTCGTTGCAGTACGCACCGGCTATCAGCGACCAGCGCAGGGCCGCATTGGCATCTACCGACACCGGCGCACCGTCGGAGTCGCAGAGGGCACCGTCTGGCGCGTAGCCGGTTCCGCTCACCTGGACCAGCCAATCAGGGGTCCAGATCACCTGCACTGTCATCTGGTTTTCGGTCAGAGTTCCGGTCTTGTCGGCGCAGATGACAGTGGTGCTGCCCAATGTCTCCACCGCCGGTAGGCGCCGAATGACCGCGCGGCGCTTGGCCATTCGGGCTACGCCGATGGCAAGTGTGATGGTCACTGCGGCGGGCAGCCCCTCGGGAATGGCTCCGACCGCCAGCGCGACGGCGGCGGTGAACGTTTCGACGGCGTCCTGGCGGCGCAGCAGCCCGACGCCGAACGTGACTGCGGCCAGGCCAAGGATGGCGATCGTCAGAATCTTGCTGAACCACGCGAGCTTTGCGGTCAGCGGCGTCATCAGATTTTCCGCGGACCCCACCAGGCGATGGATCTCACCGAGTTCGGTCTCTGCCCCGGTGGCGACGACGATCCCGGCACCGTGGCCTGCCGTCACCAGGGTGCCGGAATACGCCATGTTGCGGCGATCAGCCACGGGGATGGTGTCCGGCAACACGACTTCGTCTTTGTGGACCGGCGCGGATTCCCCGGTGAGCGCTGACTCGTTCACGCGCAGCTCGGTCTCCCGCACGAGCCGCAGGTCGGCGGGCACCTTGTCGCCTGCCTCCAGCAGTACGAGATCGCCGGGGACCAGATCCGCGGACGGCACGGTGTGCCGGCGGCCGTCGCGGACCACCTTGGCGTCGGTGCGCACCATCGAACGCAGGCCCTCCAGCGCGGCCTCGGCCTTGGACTCCTGCACGAAACCCACGATGGCGTTGATCACAACCACCCCGAATATCACTGCGGCGTCGACGAATTCCTGCAGTACCGCGGTGATCATCCCCGCGACGAGCAAGACGTAGATCAGGGGGTGGTGAAACTGGCGCAGTATGCGCACCACCAAGCCGGCACCTGTGGTTACCGGCAACGTGTTGGGACCGAAGCGCTCTAGTCGCGCGACCGCCTCGTCGTGCGGGAGGCCGTGGCGTTGGTCGGTCTCCAGCAGCAGCACCACTTCATGGGCTGGGAGGCCGTGGTGGGTCGTTACGGTGGTAACGGATGCCGGCAATGAACCTCACCCCACTAGCAGCGCCGGACGAATCGTCGATTCCACACTGCCCGAAGTGGTGTCCGGCGGGCAACGTCGCCGGTCAAGCTGGCGTGGGCGGCTTGTCGTGCCTAACGGCCGCCACGATCGTGCCGATGAGCCATTCGACGGCGCTGGTGGCTTGCGAGTCGTCGAGCTTCCACTCACGCACGAGCCGCTCGTAGCTGGTCGGGCTCCAGAGCACGTCGAGCAGGCCGGCGGCAACACGGCGATCGATGTCCTTCCATTGTGGCGCCTGCTCGGAAACGGCCCGCAGCAGGGCATTTCGGCGTCGCGCGTCGGCGCCGGCGAAGGTGGGGTCGTCCGGAGTGTGGCCGCTGTCTTCGATGGCGAACCGGTGTAGCGATGCGAACACCCGGGCCGTCACGTCGGCGACGTCGGCCAGCCCGATATCGTCGTAGCTCACTCCGGCGTCGTCTTCCAGGCGGGCCATCACCGCGTCGTGCAGATGCCGTTCGGAGCGGAAGTTGCGATAGACGGTCCGCTCACTGACCCCGGCCCGCTCGGAGACGGCGCGGAACGTGAGTTCCGCCCAATTCCAACTCCGGAAGCCGCGCACGAGGTCGGCGCCGGCGGAGACGATGCGTTCGCGGGTCTCGGCCGCCTGCCGTCGTCGCGCCGGGCTGTCGTAGTGGCGCCGCGACGGCGGGGGGATTGACAACTCGCCCATATCGGTGTCAGCGTACTGACACTGATTGCTGACGGCTAGGGGTCAGGTTGACAAATCTCGGCGAGGTCGTCGGCACTGCCGTCGCGCGGACCGGCCTGGACGATTTCGGTGACGATTCATTCCGCGAGGGCCTGGAAATCCTTCTCAAGTCGTTGCGCGACGAGGCGCGTCTGAATGCGCGAGGCGAGGCGTTCATCTACCCGCGCATCATCGGACACCTCGCTCAGCGGCTACAGGTGGAGAACTGGTATCGCCGGCATCCCGAGATCGACGACATCCCGCTCGAGCCGCCGTTGATCGGGTTGGGCTTGCCGCGCACCGGCTCGACGGCGTTGTCGATGCTGCTCGCTCAGGATCCCAACGTGCGCTATCTGCGCCGCTGGGAATCGTCGCAGCCATGCCCGCCGCCGTCGACCGTGGCAGGGCGCGATCCGCGCATACCGGCCGACGAACACCTGATGATCGGGACCAGGCGCCACGTGCCCGGCGACGCGATGGAATGCCTGGAACTGATGGCGCTGGACTTCAAGTCCCACATCTTCCAGGCATTCGTCCAAATCCCCTCGTACTCCGCATGGTTGGTCTACGAGGCGGACTTGGCGCCGACGTACGAGTATCAGCGGCGGGTGATGAAACTCCTGCAATGGGGCGAGCCGGCCCGGCCGTGGCGGCTGAAGTCGCCGTCGCATGTGCTGTTTCTGGGCTATCTCGACAAGGTGTTCCCCGGCGCGCGGTATGTGATGACCCATCGTGATCCGACCGACGTGATCCTGTCGGTGGCCGATGTCTACGCCGACATCATCAGCGGTTTCACCGACCACATCGACCGGCACTACATCGGCAGGCTCAACGTCGAGCATTGGTCTGTGGGCATGGAAAGAGCTCTCGAGTTCCGTGTCGGGGAAACCGATGATCGGTTCTACGACATCGACTTTCGCGCGATGCAGGCCGACCCGATCGGCGAGGTGCGTGAGCTGTACGCCTGGCTGGGGGAGCCGGTCTCCGAGGAGTTCGAGGCCCGGATGCGCAGCTGGTGGAACGAGTGGGCGCAGCAGCGGGAACCGAGCACGCATGTGGACCCGATGGAGTTCGGATTGGACCTCGAGCAGATACGACCGCTGTTCGGCCGGTATGCCGTCAGCGCAGCACACTGGACGAGTCGGTGAAAGGCAAGGGCCCCTATGGCGACTGACCTGTCGGGCGGGATCGACCCGGGACGGGAGTGCATGTTCGCCGAGCGTCCCGACAATCCCGAGATGCGCGACTCGGTGAGCTTCTGGGTCGTCGACGATCGCGGTGAGGTCGGCTTGCCGCGCGTCGGCGTCGAAGCGGTGGCCGCGAACTGGGACGCACACGACGTTCAGGTCAACGTCGCGTTCGCCGACGGACGGGTCTTCCGGCTGCGGGAGAACGGCCAGTCCTGGCCGGCTGCCGATCCCGAAGAAGGGTGCCCGGCGGTGCTGGGTGCGGGCGGCCTCGGTTTCCGTTGCGTCGAGCCGTTCGGTACGTGGACCATGACTTTCGACGGAAAGGCAGTGCAGACATCGTCATTCGACCTCATCGAGGGCAAGAAAACGGGGCCGCTGGTTGACGTGAGCTTTCGGGTCGAGGCCACGATGGCGGTGCCGCCCTGGGTGCAAGGAGCACTGTCGGCGGTGTCGGCGTCGGCGCTGAAGATGTCGGTCGAGGGCGACTATATGGGCGGGCTGCGTTACGAGCAGTTGTTCCGGGCCATCGGTTCGGTGAAAGCCGGTGACGACGAACGCAGTTTCACCGGCACCGGCTTGCGCATCAGACGGCAGGGGGTGCGCCGGCTGGCAGGGTTCTGGGGTCATGCGTGGCAGTCGGCGTTGTTTCCGAGTGGTAAGGCATTCGGCTACATCGCATATCCGCCGCGGCCCGACGGCCAGCCGACGTTCAACGAGGGATACCTGTTCGACGGCGACGGCGGTTTGATCCCGGCGCGGGTGGTCGAAGCGCCCTGGCTGACGAGGCTGAAGCCGCTCGGTGAGGACGTTTCCGTTGTCCTCGAAACGGCGCGCGGCACAGTGCGAATCGCGGGGGAGACGGTGCTCTCCACACATGACATCCACCACGACGACAAGATGTTCTCGTCGCAGGCGCTCAAGCAGGAGATGCCGAGCTTTCCGGCGTTGCAGCAGGCGGCCGTGCGCTACCGGTGGGACGGCGAAGAGACGTTCGGCATGCTGGAGCGGTCGAGCCCGCTGGAGAAGATTTCCCGCTAGGGCGGGCGGCAGTCGACGGCCGACTGTGGGGTGATCATAAGGTGGGCCGGCTCCGACTGGCTGTAGTACCTGAGGCGCCTGGGCCACAGGCCGGCGTGTCGCAGTTCGTCGGCAGCGAAGTGCGGGCGTAGGTAATAGCGCCAAGCAGTGCGG
>JBAPQQ010000420.1:0-2063 GCA_049280695.1 Mycobacterium sp. | reverse complement strand
CGCGAGGTCTTTCAACGTGCCGACACCGAGCAGCCACACCGCCACCACCATCAGCGACGCGATCGGCAGCACCGAGATCAAACTGGTGTTGATCGACCGCATGAAGGTCTGGTTGATGGCGAGGTTGGCCTGTTCTGCGAACGTGCGCCGGGTGGTGTGCTGGAAGCCGTGGGTGTTCTCCTCGACCTTGTCGAACACGATCACCGTGTCGTAGAGCGAGAAACCCAGAATCGTGAGCAAACCGATCACGGTGGCCGGGCTGACCTCGAACCCCACCAGCGAGTACACCCCGGCAGTGGTGGTCAGGTCGAAGCCGAGAGCCACCAGCGCCGAAACGGCCATGTAGCGCTCGTAGCGGATTGTGATGTAGAGGGCGACGAGCACCAGGAACACCCCGAGGGCGATCAGCGCCTTCTTGGTGATCTGCCCGCCCCACGTCGAGGAGACCGCCGAGTCGCTGATGGCCTGCGGACCGCCCTGCGGCTTGAACTCGTTGGCCAGGGCGTCTTTGAGCTTGCCGGTCTGGTCGTTGGACAGCGTCTCCGAGCGGATCTGCACCGTGGCCGAGGCACCATTGCCGACGATGACGACCTGCTGGGGTGCGGAGCCGAGTGTCTGCCGGAACACGTCCTCGACCTGCTGGACGGTGGCCTGCCCGCGCGGGAACGACACCTTGGTGCCGCCCTCGAAGTCGATGCCGAAGTTGAAGCCGCGGAAGCCGATGCTGGCGATCGCGATCGCAACGATCATGCCGCTGACCGTGAACCACAGCTTGCGGCGGCCGACCACCTCGAACGCCCCGGTGCCGGTGTAGAGCCGGACGAAGAACCCGTGGCGCTGCGTGGTCGGTTCGGGCGTCTCCTCGACGGCTTCTGACTCGAGGACCTCGGTCGCGTCGGCGGACTTGTCGCCGGAGTGCCTGGCCATGCCCTACCTCTGTCCCGTCGTGGCGGCCGCGCGGCGCTCCCGGGCGATCTGCTGGACGGCCCCGAGCCCGTTGAATGCGGGCTTGGCCATCAGCGCCGACTTCGATGCGAGATAGACCAGTGGCCAGGTCACCAGGAACACCACCACGACGTCGAGAATCGTCGTTAGACCGAGGGTGAAGGCGAAGCCCTTGACCTGTCCGATGGCCAGGAAGTAGAGGACCGCGGCGGCCAGGAACGTCACCGCGTTGCCTGACACGATCGTCTTGCGGGCGCGTGCCCAGCCGCGCGGCACCGCCGACCGGAACGAGCGGCCTTCGCGGATCTCGTCTTTGATCCGTTCGAAGAACACGACGAACGAGTCGGCGGTGGTACCGATGCCGATGATCAGACCGGCAATGCCGGCCAGGTCGAGTGTGTAGTTGATATAGCGGCCCAACAACACCAAAATCGCGAAAACCATTGCGCCAGAGCACACCAGCGACAAGGCAGTCAACAGGCCCAGCGCGCGGTAATACAACAGCGAGTACAGCAGCACCAGGGCAAGCCCGACCGCGCCGGCGATCAGGCCGGCTCTCAGTGACGTCAAACCCAGGGTCGCCGAGACCGTTTCGGCTTCGGACGACTCGAAGGACAACGGCAACGACCCGTACTTCAACACGTTGGCGAGGTCACGGGCCTTGCCGGCGGTGAAGTCGCCGGTGATCTGCGTGTTGCCACCGGGGATCGGTTCGTTGATCACCGGTGCGCTCACCACTTGCGAGTCGAGCACGAACGCCGTCTGCGTGCCGACGTGTGCGGCCGTGTAGTCGGCCCACGTATTCGCCGCGTCGGGCTTGAACTTCAGGTTCACCACCCACTGCGGTGGCTGCTGATTGAAAGCGGAACTGGCGGTATCGATCTGGTCACCGCTGATGATCGACTTGTCCAGCAGATAGATCTGGGTGCGGTCCTGCGAGCAGGTCACCAGGATCTGGTTCGGGTCGTCGTTGCCGGCAAGCGGGTCAGGACCCTGGCAGCGCGATTGCAGCAGCACACTGAGCGCGATCTGGGACAGCTGCGGGTTCTGCCGCAGCGCCTTCTGGAAGGCGATGGCGTCCGCGAGGTCCTTGCGCGGGTCGGGCGGTGGGGCCGGCG
>JBAPQQ010000419.1:0-5037 GCA_049280695.1 Mycobacterium sp. | reverse complement strand
CGTCGGCATCGATGTCGGTGCACAGCACGTCGGCACCCGCCGCGACGAGCGCCCGCGACAATGCCGCGCCGATTCCCGAGCCGGCCCCTGTGACGATGGCTTGCTTCCCGCTGAAATACGTCACGTCGCCGACATCATCCTCTCCACGTGCGCCAGCACATCCGGATAGCGCTTCAGGTGCGCGCCGCCGTTGAGGTCGAGCACTTCACCGGTCATCCAGGACGCTTTGTCGGAGACCAGGAACAGCACCGCCTCGGCGACGTCTTCGGGCGTACCCACCCGGCCCAGCGGGGTGTTCTCGACGTACTCCTCCAGCGTTCCGGGAACGAGCTTCACCCCTTCGGTCAGCGGCGTGTCCACGAACCCGGGCGACACCGCGTTGACCCGGATGCACCGCGGCGCAAGCTCCAGCGCCGCAACCTGAGTCAGCATCACCAGGCCGGCCTTCGCGGCGCAGTAGGCGCTCATGCCAGGCGCCGCGAGCCGCGCGTTCAGCGACGTCAGCGACACCAACGATCCGCCGTCACGAAGGTGGCGGCCGGCATACTTCGCGACGATGAACGCGCCGACCAGGCAGACGTCGACGACCGACCGGAACTGATCGACCGGCAGCTCGGTGATCCGCCCCACCCCGCCGATTCCGGCGGTGTTGACGACGACGTCCAAAGGTGCCACCCGTTCGAAGAGTTCGGCGACCGAATCCTCGTCGGTGACGTCGACACCCACGTGCGCCGCGCCGAGCTCGTCGGCACGTCTGCGGGCACCGTCGGCGTCGAGGTCGGCGATGGTCACGCGGCAGCCCTGTGCGGCAAGCCCCTTCGCGACCGCCCAACCGATGCCAGAGGCACCGCCGATCACCAATGCCACACGCTCGGGGCCTCTTTCGGACAAACTGCCTCCAACGGTCGTCACTCGGCTTCCCGACTCTAACCGTAAGACTTTCGGTAAGGTAGACAGACCTTCCGCCGGCGCGTTACCGTAGCCTTACCTAGCCAGACGAAGGTGGTCGTGCTGATGTATGTGTGCCTGTGCCTGGGCATCACCAGCGAAGCCGTGCGCGACGCGATCGAAGCCGGCGCATCGACGTCGCGGCAGGTGGCCAACGCCTGCGGGGCAGGTTCGCAATGCGGTCGCTGCCGGCGCACGGTGCGGGCGATCATCGCCTCGCAGACGGACGCGGAGGCCTCGCACAAGCATCACTTCTGGCACCGGGTCCGGCACTTGAGCGCTTGACGCCGACCCTTCGTCGCGAACGCCGTCGCCCAGCCGTTGACACCCAACCCCGAGTCCTGGCATGATAAGTCCTCTATCTTGGTCAAACTTACCAACATACCCGGGGAGACTGCACGAAGATGGCTTCACTGCTGGAGGCGGGGCGCTACGAGCTGACCCATTTGAGGTCGTTGGAAGCAGAGGCCATACACATCATTCGAGAGGTCGCCGCGGAGTTCGAGCGGCCCGTGCTGCTGTTCTCCGGCGGCAAGGACTCGATCGTGATGCTGCATCTGGCGCTCAAGGCATTTCGGCCGGCCCGGCTGCCCTTTCCGGTCATGCACGTCGACACCGGACACAACTTCGACGAAGTCATCGCGACCCGAGATCAGCTGGTCGCCACCCACGGAATCCGGCTCGTCGTCGCGTCGGTTCAGGACGACATCGACGCCGGCCGCGTCGTCGAGAACGGGCCGTCGCGCAATCCGCTGCAGACCGTCACGCTGCTGCGTGCGATCCGGGAACACGAATTCGACGCGGCCTTCGGCGGCGCCCGGCGTGACGAAGAGAAGGCACGCGCCAAGGAACGCGTCTTCTCGTTCCGTGACGAGTTCGGGCAGTGGAACCCGAAAGCCCAACGCCCCGAACTGTGGCACCTCTACAACGGACGGCACCGCAAGGGAGAGCACATTCGGGTGTTCCCGCTGTCGAACTGGACCGAATACGACATCTGGTCCTACATCGGCGCAGAGGACATCACATTGCCGACGATCTACTACGCCCACCGCAGGCCGGTGTTCCAGCGCGACGGCATGCTGCTGGCCGTGCACGGCTTCATGCAGCCGAGACCGGGCGAGGAGGTCTTCGAGGCCAGCGTGCGGTTCCGCACCGTCGGTGACGTCACCTGCACCGGCTGCGTGCAATCCACCGCAGCCACCGTCGACGAGATCATCGCCGAAACCGCGGTGTCCCGGCTGACCGAACGAGGCGCCACCCGCGCCGACGACCGCATCTCGGAGGCGGGCATGGAAGACCGCAAGCGGGAGGGTTACTTCTGAGATGTGGCGAGCAAAGCGAAGGGATGACAGATGACACCCCATTTGACTACGCGGCCCGCCGCGACCCTTCTGCGCATCGCGACCGCCGGCTCCGTCGACGACGGCAAGTCCACGCTGATCGGCCGGCTGCTGTACGACTCCAAGGCCGTGATGGAAGACCAGTTGGCGGCCGTAGAGCGCACGTCGAAGGAGCGCGGCCACGACTACACCGACCTCGCGCTGGTGACCGACGGACTGCGCTCCGAACGCGAGCAGGGCATCACGATCGACGTCGCTTACCGCTATTTCGCCACGCCCAAGCGGAAATTCATCATCGCCGACACGCCCGGCCACATCCAGTACACCCGCAACATGGTCACCGGAACCTCGACCGCACAACTGGCGATCGTGCTCGTCGACGCGCGTCAGGGGCTGTTGGAGCAGTCGCGCCGGCACGCGTTTCTCGCGTCGCTCCTCGGCGTGCAGCACATCGTGCTGGCGGTCAACAAGATGGACCTCGTCGACTGGGACCAGAACCGGTTCAGCGACATCCGCGACGAGTTCCATACGTTCGCCGCGCGGCTGAACGTCCACGACGTGACGACGATTCCGATGTCGGCGCTGCTCGGCGACAACGTCGTCACCAAGTCTGACAACACACCGTGGTACGAGGGCCCACCGCTGCTGTCGCACCTGGAAGAGGTGTACATCGCCGGCGACCGCAACCTGGTGGACGTCAGGTTCCCGGTGCAGTACGTGATCCGCCCGCACACGCGTGAGCACCTCGACCATCGCAGCTATGCCGGAACTGTCGCCAGCGGGGTGATGCAGGTCGGCGACGAAGTCGTGGTGCTGCCCGGCGCCAAGATGAGCCGCATCACCGCGATCGACTCCCCGACCGGCCCTGTGTCCGAGGCGTTTCCGCCGATGGCTGTGTCGATCACCCTGGCCGACGACATCGACATCTCCCGCGGCGACGTCATCGCGCGGCTCAACAACCAACCCCGCGTCACCCAGGAGTTCGACGCGACGGTGTGCTGGATGGCCGACGACGCAGCCCTGGAACCCGGCCGCGAGTACGTCATCAAACACACCACCCGAACCACCCGCGCCCGCGTCACGGCTCTCGACTACCGGCTCGACGTCAACAGCCTGCACCGCGACCAGAGCGCAACAGCGTTGAAGCTCAACGAGCTTGGCCGGATCACGTTGCGTACGCAGGTGCCGCTGATGCTCGACGAATACACCCGCAACGCCAGCACCGGATCGTTCATCCTGATCGACCCGACGACCAACGGCACCGTCGCCGCGGGCATGGTGCTGCATGCCGTGTCCGCGCGGGAAGCCGCCGTCCGTGCATCGAGCCCGAACGTCGTCAAGCACCACTCCCTGGTGACAGCGGCAGATCGGTTGTCCCGGGGAGTCACCGTGTGGTTCACCGGGTTGTCGGGTTCGGGGAAGTCGTCGGCCGCCGTGCTGGCCGAGCAGCGGCTGCTGGAGTCCGGCCGCCCGGCGTACGTGCTCGACGGCGACAACCTGCGGCACGGCTTGAACGCCGATCTCGGCTTCAGCATGGCCGACCGGGCCGAGAACCTGCGCCGGCTGGCCCATGTCGCCCTGCTGCTCGCCGACTGCGGCCAAGTGGTGCTGGTGCCGGCGATCAGCCCGCTGGCCGAACACCGCGAACTGGCGCGCGAGATCCACCGGCAAGCCGGGGTGCCGTTCTTCGAGGTGTTCTGCGACACACCGCTTTCCGAGTGCGAAAAGCGTGATCCCAAAGGGCTTTACGCGAAGGCACGTGCCGGCGAGATCACCCACTTCACCGGCATCGACAGCCCCTACCAACGGCCGAAGAACCCCGACTTGCGGCTGACGCCGGATCGCACACTCGAAGAACTGGCGCAGCAGATCGTCGAACTGGTGGCGTCGCAGCAATGACGGACCACGAACTGGCGGCGCGACTGGCCACCGAAGCCGGCCGCCTACTGCTGACGGTGCGCGACGAACTTGCCGGTGCACCCGCGAACGAGCGAAAAACAGCGGGCGACAAGCGATCCCATGACTTCCTCATGAGCGCTGTGGCAATCGAGCGCCCCGGGGACGCGGTGCTGTCAGAGGAAGGCGTGGACGACCCGGCCCGGCTGTCCGCAGACCGCGTGTGGATCGTCGACCCGCTCGACGGCACCCGGGAATTCTCCGAGCCGGGCCGCACCGACTGGGCCGTGCATGTGGCGCTGTGGCAGTCCGGGGAGTTGGTCGCCGGTGCGGTTGCCCTTCCCGCACAAGGGATCACGTTTGCGACACCCTCTGTGCCGGCGCCGCCGGAGGCTCCGTCGAGCCCACGGATCGTCGTGTCGCGCACCAGACCCCCGGCGGTCGCGCTCGAAGTCCGTGACAGCCTCGGCGGCACGCTGGTCGAAATGGGTTCTGCGGGGGCCAAAGTCGCGTCGATCGCGCAGGGGCTGGCCGACGTGTACGTACATGCGGGCGGACAGTACGAGTGGGACAACGCCGCTCCGGTGGCGGTGGCGCGGGCGGCCGGCTTGCACGCGTCGCGCATCGACGGCTCGCCGCTTGAATACAACCGACGCGACCCGCTGCTGCCGGACCTGTTGATCTGCCGCCCGGAATTGGCCGGGGCCGTGCTGGCTGTGACCGGCTGAGGGGATCGCGGTATGCGGATGTCGGCCAAGGCGGAGTACGCGGTGCGGGCCATGGTCGAGTTGGCCACCGTCGACGGCGGCGCTCTGCTGAAGACCGATGAGCTGGCCCAAGCGCAGGGCATACC
>JBAPQQ010000418.1:0-1972 GCA_049280695.1 Mycobacterium sp. | reverse complement strand
CGCCTGGAACTCGCCGATCTTGCGGCCGAATTGCTCACGCTGGCAGGCGTAGTCGAGGGCGTACTCGTAGGCTGCGCGCGCGACGCCGAGCGCCATCGCACCCACTGCCGGGCGGGTGCGCTCGAACGTCATCATCGCGGCCTGACTCGAGGTCCGTTTGCCTTCCCGCGCCCTCGCGATGCGCTTCTCGAAGCGCTCCCGGCCCCCCAGGATCAGCCGGCCGGGAATGCGCACGTCGTCGAGAACGACTTCGGCGGTATGGGACGCCCGGATCCCGTGCTTCTTGAACTTCTGACCCTGCGACAGCCCGGGTGTTTCGGGCGGGATGACGAACGTCGCCTGTCCACGCGTACCCAACTCGGGATGGACCGAGGCGACGACGATGTGCACGTTGGCGATGCCGCCGTTAGTGGCCCATGTCTTGGTTCCGGTGAGCACCCACTCGTCGGCGGCTTCGTCGTACCGTGCCCGCGTCCGCACGGCGCCCACGTCGGACCCTGCACCCGGCTCCGACGAGCAGAACGCGGCCACCATGGGATCGCCCGAGCTGCCGAACATCTGGGGCAGGAATTCACCGATTTGCTCGGGGGTGCCACCCGAAGCGAGGGCGGCCGCGGCCAGGCCGGTGCCGAGGACCGAGAGTGCGATGCCGGCATCGCCCCAGAACATCTCCTCGAACACCGTCAGCAATCCGATGCCGCTGGGTTCGGCGGCCATCTGCGCGAACAACTCGGGCGTGTACAGCCCGACCTTGGCCGCCTCGGCGATGATCGGCCACGGGGTTTCTTCCCTCTCGTCCCACTCGGCCGCAGCGGGCCGGATCACCTCGACGGCGAATGCGTGCACCCAGTCGCGAACATGCACGACTTCTTCCGGCAGCTCCAACGAGAATTCCGCAGTCACTCCGTCACCTTCCCGATCGTGTCGCCGTTTGATGTCCAGCCGCAGGAGTCGGCGCATGGTCGGAGCGGCATCTCGCAACCGTCCCCGCCTCGGCGAGTTCTTACGAGTAAACGCGTGTACACCCAAAATTGCAATGTAACTGTGACGATCACCACGCTTGACCCATGCTGAACGTACGTTTAGTCTATTGAACATGCGTTCAGCGGACATGACCGCGACGGCGAGAATCCGCGACGCGGCTATCGAGCAGTGGGGCCGGCACGGGTTCCACGTCAGCCTGCGGGTCATCGCCCAGGCCGCCGGGGTGAGCGCCGGGTTGGTGATTCACCACTTCAATTCCAGGGCCGACCTGCGCACGGCATGCGACGAATACATCGCCGAAGCGATCCGCAGCGCAAAGTCCGAGTCGCTGCGCTCAGCCGATCCGGCCACCTGGTTCGCGCAGGTCGCCGAGATCGAGTCGTACGCGCCGATGATGGCCTACCTGGTGCGCAGCATGCAGTCCGGCACCGACCTGGCGAAGACGTTCTGGCAGAAGATGATCGACAACGCCGAGCAGTACCTGGAGGACGGTGTCAAGGCCGGCACGCTCAAGCCGAGCCGCGACCCCAAAGCTCGCGCCAAGTTCTTGGCGATGGCCGGCGGCGGCGCGTTCCTGCTGTATCTGCAGATGCACGACAAACCGACCGACATGGCGGCAGTGCTGCACGACTACAGCGAGGAGATGGTGCTGCCGGCGCTGGAGCTCTACACCAACGGGTTGATGAGCGACAGCACGATGTACGACGCGTTTCTTGCGCAACGAGAAGCCCGGGTGGATGACCTTCCAATCGCCACATCCGCAGACGATTCCAATCGAGGAGGAACCGATGTCGGTGACAGTTGACCGGGAAGCGGACAACGAACGCCCCGCGATCGAGATTCGCAATCTGGCGAAGAACTTCGGGGCCGTGCGAGCGCTCGACGGACTCGACCTGACCGTGCGCGAGGGCGAAGTGCACGGTTTTCTCGGGCCGAACGGCTCGGGTAAGTCGACGACGATCCGGATCCTGCTCGGTTTGGTTAAAGC
>JBAPQQ010000417.1:0-2340 GCA_049280695.1 Mycobacterium sp. | reverse complement strand
CGTGCTGCCGATCGGCCTGGTGGTCGGCGTGGTGGGGTTCATCGTCGCCATGTATGTCTCCGGTCAGCGGTCGCTGGCCAACGGCTTCGCGATCTTCCCGCTGATCATGCTGATGAGCATGGGCGGCATGCTGTTCCGCGGGCGCGGCGCCGCGCAGCGGATGCCGTGGAGCCAGCTCGAGCAGTACCGCCGCGAGTACTTCGCCCGGCTGGACGACGTGCGCAACGAGGTGGCCGGAGCCGCCGAGAAACAGTGGGCGCACCGGGCGCACAGCCACTGGCCGCCGTCGGCACTGGTCGGTGTCGCAGGTTCGGCACGGATGTGGGAACGCCGGCCCGGCGATACGGAGTTTGGTGTCGTCCGGCTCGGCACCGGTGACGTGTCGCTGGCGATGACCATCGACAAACCGCAGATCCCGGCGGCATCCAAGATCGAGCCGGCCACTGGGCATGCGCTGCGCAAGTTTCTGCTCCAACAGCGTCACGTCCGCAACACCGCCCGCGTCGTCTGGCTGGAGCGCCAACCCGGGCTCGCGCTCGTCGGCGAACTCGACAGCGATGAGCGCTCGCGCGACGAGCCGACAGCCTCCGTACGCGGCGTGGCCCGGTCGATGATCTGCCAGCTCGCCGCCTTCCATAGTCCGACCGATCTTCAAGTCATGGTGGTCTCGGCGGCGCCGTCGCGCTGGGACTGGATCAAGTGGCTGCCCCACTGCCAGTACACCCCGGTGCGCGACGGCTGCGGCGACCGGCGACTGCTGTTCGCCTCGCCCGCCGAGCTCGAGACATTTGCCGGGGACGAATTGCTCGACCGCAAAGAGTGGACGCCGCCGCCCAGCGGCTTGCACGGCGGACCGGACCTATCCGGGCCGCCGCTGTGGGTGATCGTCGACGACCACTGCGGCGCTGCCGAGGACTGGGCCGCGGTGACCGGCAAGCGCGGTGTCGGCCGGGTGTGCTTCGTGCGGCTTGCACCTGACACGTCGACGGGTGTGGGCTTCGACCCGGACACCACCTACCGGCTGTCCGGCGGCGTCTTGCGGAAACGCGCGGGAACGGTCCTTCGATGACGGAGTCACTACAAGACGTCGACGCGTTCTACGCAGTCGCCGACTCGATGAGCGTCGAGGAGGCCGAGCGGTTCGCCCGGACGCTGGCCTCGTGGCGGCCGGTGGGTGCCGCATCCGTGGTGAGCACTGATGGTCCCGCGCGAGACTTGTTGGAAGTCTTGGGCATTCGGGATGCCCGGAAGCTCGACGTGGACCGGCTGTGGTCGGCGCGCCGCACCCAAAACCGGCTCTGGATGCGGTTCCCGATCGGCCTCGACCCGGCGGGCGAGATCGTCGAGCTCGACCTGAAGGAGACGTCGCAATACGGCATGGGCATGCACTCGGTGCTGATCGGATTCTCCGGGTCGGGCAAGTCCGAGACGATCATCACCGAAGTCACGTCGCTGGCACTGACGCATTCCCCCGAGACCGTCAACGTGGCGTTCCTGGACTGGAAGATGAAGTCGGCCGGCATTGTGCTCGAACGCTTTCCGCATGTGGTGGCCAGCGTCAGCAACCTCGGCGACGAGACGCACCTGGTCGAGCGGATGCTCGAGGCGCTCGAGGGCGAACTGGACCGTCGCGGGGCGCTGTGCGCGGCGACGAACTGCAAAGACCTCAACGTCTACAACGAGAAGAGGTTGATCGACCCGTCGCTGGCGCCCGTGCCGGCGCTGGTGGTGATCATCGACGAGTACCAGGAGCTGTTCGGCAGCGAACTGGGCAGTAAGTTCATCGACCTGTGCTGGCGCATTGTGCGCCAAGGCCGGTCGCTGCACGTGTTCCTGCAGCTGGCCGGCCAGACCGTCGACGTGCACCGGCTGCAGAAGATCCGCAGCCTGATCGGCTTCTTCATGGCGCTGCGCACCGGCACCGAGGAGGACTCTCGGGAGGCGATCGGTTCGTCGATCGCCGCGCATCTGCCCGAAAAGGGCAGGGAGGGAACGGGTTACCTTCGTGAGGGCCAGCGCCCGCCTCGCGAGTTCCGTACGTTCTACTCGTCGCCGCCGTTCGTCCCGCCGCCGGACTCCGGGCCGGCTCCGGTCGTGGCCGCCGGAACATGGTTCACACCAAGGCCTTTCACGGCGACCGTCGCCGAGGACGAGGATGGCCTGCTCGCGACGCCCTCCCTCAACGGCCAAGAACATGCGCCCGAGCCTGCACCTGCGGCTCTGGCCGCCGCGCCGGGTGAGCTGCCGCCCACGCTCGTCGACACCATCGTCGCGTCATTGCGGGCCACCGGCGCACGCCCGCCCCGCCAACTCTGGCTGCCGCCGCTGCACGACCCGGCC
>JBAPQQ010000416.1:0-2353 GCA_049280695.1 Mycobacterium sp. | reverse complement strand
GATCATCGGCCGGGCCGCGTCGACGAGATGCTCGCGCACCGCCGCCGGACCGAGGACGACGCCGCCCTGGCTTCCCAGTGCTTTGCTCAGCGTGGTGGTCATCACCACGTCCGGAACCCCGGCCAGGCCCACCTCGTGCAGCAATCCGCGACCGCCGTCACCGCGCACGCCCAGACCATGAGCCTCGTCGACGATCAGCAGGGCGCCGTGGCGCCGGCACACCTCGTGCAGCGGCATCAGCGGCGCGAGGGCACCGTCAGCGGAGAACACGGAGTCGGTGACCACCACCGCGCGGTGCTCGTGGCGTGCGGCCAGCGCGGCGTCGACAGCGTCCACGTCGCGGTGTGGTGTGACAACGACGCGGGCGCGCGACAACCGGCACGCGTCGACGAGTGACGCGTGACTGCGGGCGTCGGACACCACCAGCGAACCCGCACCCGACAGCGCGACGACGGCGGCGAGGTTGGCGGTGTAGCCCGAGGAGAAGACCAACGCCGAAGTGGCGCCGACGAATTCGGCCAGCGCACCCTCGAATTCCTCGTGCAGTTCGGTGTTTCCGGTCACCAGGCGCGAGCCGGTGGACCCGGCGCCCCAGGTGCGCAGCGCCTCCACCCCGCCGTCGATCACGGCGGGATGCTGCGACAGACCCAGGTAATCGTTGGAGGCAAGATCGATCTCGGCGCCCACCGGTGACCGTGTCCGCAGCGAACGGCGCAGCCCCGCGCGTCGGCGGTCGGCTTCGACTTCGTCGAGCCACGCCAGCGGTGAGGTGTCGGTGCGGGCCTCCATTGCGCTCTTACACTAGGCCAGTCGTGTCGTCTCCGACGACGAGGAGTCGGCGACGGCGACCATGGCCGAGGTGATCTGCTCGACCTGCGCCGGCGAGCAGATGTAGGGCGGCATCGCGTAGATCAGGTTGCGGAACGGCCGCAGCCAGACGCCGTTGTCCAACGCGACGGGGGTTGCCACCGCGAGATCGACGGGCCGCCGCATCTCGACGACGCCGATCGCGCCGAGAACACGGACGTCGGCGACGCCCTGCGCGTTTCGCAGCCCCGCAGTCAGCCCCGCCTCGATCTCGCCCACCCGGGACCGCCAATCCTGGCCGAGCAACAGCTCCACCGACGCCACGGACACCGCGCACGCCAGCGCATTGGCCATGAACGTGGGCCCGTGCATCAGCGCCCCAGGCTCGTGGCTGCTGATGGTCTGCGCGATCTCCTCGGTGCACAGCGTGGCGGCCAGCGTGATGTAGCCCCCCGTCAGCGCCTTGCCGACGCACATGATGTCCGGCGCGACGCCGGCATGATCGGCGGCGAACAGTTCGCCGGTGCGCCCGAAGCCGGTGGCGATCTCGTCGAAGATCAGCAGCACGTCGTGGCGCCGGCACATGTCGCGCAGGTCGACGAGGTAGCGCGGGTCGTGGAACCTCATTCCGCCCGCCCCCTGCACAACGGGTTCGACGATCACGGCCGCCAGTTCGTCGGCTGCCGACGCCAGTTGCTCTTCGAACGCGGCGGAGTAGGCCTCGTCGTACCCGGTGGGCACCTGCGGCGCGAACACCTGACGCACCAGCACGTCCGTCCACAACGAGTGCATCCCGCCGTCGGGGTCGCAGACGCTCATCGGGGTGAACGTGTCGCCGTGGTAGCCGCCGCGCCATGTCATCAGCCGGTGCTTTCCGCGTCGGCCGAGACCGCGCCAGTACTGCAGCGCCATCTTGACCGCGACCTCCACCGACACTGAGCCGGAGTCGCTGAAGAACACTCGGTCCAGGCCGGCCGGGGTGATGTCGACGAGCAGCTGCGCCAGCCGGGCCGCGGGCTCGTGGCTGAGTCCGCCGAACATCACGTGGTTCATGGTCGCCAGCTGGTCGGTGATCGCAGCGTCCAGCGCGGGGTGGCCATGGCCGTGGATCGCCGTCCACCACGAACTCATCGCGTCGAGGACGTCGATGCGGCGGCCGTCCCGCACCACCGTGATCGTGGCGCCGTGCGCGCCCACCGCGACCGTCGGCGCCAGCGTGTGCTCGCCCACCCCGCTGTAGGGGTGCCAGACGTGTGCGGCGTCGATTGCGCCGATCTGGTCGGGGGGCAACGCAGGCACGAAGTCTGAGCGTACGGACGAAGGCCGATAGGGTCGAACGATGGCAGCGAGCGACACTCATCCGGACACGGGGCCGATCCTGGCGACGGTATGGCCGGGGGCGTCGTATCCGCTCGGTGCCGCCTACGACGGCGCGGGCACGAACTTCTCGCTGTTCTCCGAGGTCGCACAACGGGTGGACCTGTGCCTGATCGAAAAGGACGGCACCGAGGAGTGCATTCGCCTGGACGAAGTCGACGGGTTCGTC
>JBAPQQ010000415.1:0-1771 GCA_049280695.1 Mycobacterium sp. | reverse complement strand
GAAACCCGTGGGCTACCCGGACAATGTTCTGGCCAACGACGAGCGCGTCGTCCTGCACCGGCATCCGCACTGGAAACGGCTGATCGGCCCGGTGCTCGTGCTCGTCGTCGCCACCGGCCTGGCGGTGTTCGTCATCGCGCTGGTGGAGCAGACGTCCTGGGACCAGGCCACCAAGACTGTCCTGTACTGGGTGGTGGGCGGCATCTGGCTGGTACTCGTCGGCTGGTTGGCGCTGTGGCCGTTCCTGTCCTGGCTGACGATCCATTTCGTCATCACCGACCGCCGGGTGATGTTCCGGCACGGCTTGTTGACCCGTCAGGGCATCGACATCCCGCTCGCGCGGATCAACAGCGTGGAGTTCCGGCACGGACTGCTCGACCGGATGCTGCGCACCGGCACGCTGATGATCGAGTCGGCGTCACAAGACACGCTGGAGTTCGACGACATCCCGCAAGTGGAGCGCGTCCACTCGCTGCTGTATCACGAAGTTTTCGACACCCTCGGCGACGAGGAGTCCGACAGCCGCTCGTCGGGCAGGCGCTGACGGCGCCGCGCGCGTCGCAGCGGGGTGACGTTGGTGCCCTCGTGTGCCTCGTGGGCGTCTTCCATCGCCTCGGCCAGGCCGCCGACGGTGAACGTCGACTCCAGCGCCTTCTCCGGGTTGCGACCGAACTCGTCGGGGAACACCCAGCGCCGGAACGCCCAGAACCGGAACGCCATCTGCAGCAGGTTGCCCACGAGGTAGGCGGCGATGAAGTCGGCGATGTTCTCGACGGTCAGGCTGACGTGCGGCACCCGCAGCCCGAAGACGTAGCTGGACACCCACAGCGGAGCCATCGACAGCAGCACCCCGACGCCGCTGACCATGAAGAACAGCAGAGCCTCGTGGTGACGTTCGCGGCCGCCGCGGTCCCGGAAGCTCCACTCCCGGTTGAGGATGTAGGACGCGATCACCGCCACGATGCCGGAGATGATCTTCGCCGTGACCGGCTTGGGCTCCAGCACGGTGAGCTTGAGCGTGTAGAACAGCGCCGAGTCGATGACGAACGTGGTGGCGCCGACGATCGCGAACTTGATCAGCTCGTGATGCCGCTCAGCTGCCGGCCGGATCACTCGCGGGAGGTGCGCGATCGTCGCGTCAGTGAAGGACACAACACGGCAGTCTACGGAAACGTGGACTGCGCTGGCCAACTGCAGGCCGATGGGCATGACACGATGGCAGCGTGCGCAACTCCTCGGACGGCCCGCCCATGGTGGCCATGATCGGTGCTGGTCAGCTCGCCCGCATGACCCATCAGGCCGCGATTGCGCTGGGGCAGACGTTGCGGGTGTTAGCGGTGAGTCCGGACGATCCTGCGGCACAAGTCACACCGGATGTGGTGCTCGGGCACCACGACGACCTGGATGCGCTGCGGCGCGCCGGCGACGGCGCGTGCGTGGTCACGTTCGACCATGAGCATGTCCCGACGGAGTTGCTGGAGAAGCTGGTGGCCGAAGGCGTGCGAGTCGCGCCACCGCCCGAAGCGCTGATGCACGCCCGGGACAAGCTGGTGATGCGGGAGCGGCTGACGGCCCTGGGCGTGCCGGTGCCGCGGTTCCTCGAGGCTCGCGGTGTCGACGACGTCGACGCGTTCGCCGCGCAGATCGACCGGCCGCTGGTGGTCAAGGCGGTGCGGGGCGGCTATGACGGGCGGGGCGTGTATCTGCCGGCCTCGGCGGCCGAAGCCCGCAGCGTGGTGGGCCGGCTGCTGTCGGATGGGGTGCCGGTGCT
>JBAPQQ010000414.1:0-3020 GCA_049280695.1 Mycobacterium sp. | reverse complement strand
CGTCGGGGCCGGCCGTCGCATCGGGCGCGGGCACCGTCCCGCTCGGCGGCGGGGCCGGCATCCTCGTCGACGGGAATATGTTGTGCACACTGACCGCCATCGGCACGGACAACCGCGGCAATCTCGTCGGATTCACCTCCGCCCACTGCGGCGGTCCCGGCGCCGAGGTGGCCGCCGAGGGGCTGGAGGGTGCCGGGACGCTCGGCGTGATGGTGGCCGGCAACGACGCCCTGGACTATGCGGTGATCAAGTTCGACCCGGCCAAGGTGACACCGGTCAGCAGCTACCGTGGATTTCAGATCACCGGCCTCGGGCCCGACCCGACGGTCGGAGAGGTCGCGTGCAAGCAGGGCCGCTCTACGGGCAACTCGTGCGGAGTCGTCTGGGGACCCGGTGAACAGCCGGGCACCTTCCTCAGCCAGGTCTGCGGCGGGCCCGGCGACTCCGGGGCACCCGTGACGGTGGACAACCGGCTGGTCGGCATGATCCACGGCGCGTTCAGCGAGAACTTGCCGGGTTGCGTGAGCAAGTACATTCCGCTGCACACCCCGGCGGTCGCGGAGTCGTTCGCGGCGATCCTGGCCGACCTGACCGCGAAGGACCGCACCGGAGCGGGTTTCGTTCCTGCGGCTTAGTTCTCGGCCTTGCTGTTGCGGATCGCCTCGAACACTCCGGGGTCGAGCAGCGTCGACGTGTCCCCGAGCTCGCGCCCCTCGGCGACGTCACGCAACAGTCGGCGCATGATCTTGCCGCTGCGGGTTTTCGGCAGTTCCGGCACGACGTGGATTTCGCGCGGACGCGCGATCGGGGAGATCTCCTTGGCCACTTCTGCGCGCAGGTCTTCGCACATGTTGTCACGCGGCTTCTCGGCGGCGCCGGCCTCCAGGATGACGAACGCGATGATCGCCTGCCCGGTCTGCTCGTCGGTGGCGCCCACCACCGCCGCCTCGGCCACGTGCGAGTGCCCGACCAACGCCGACTCCACCTCGGCGGTGGAGATCCGGTGTCCCGACACGTTCATCACGTCGTCGATGCGGCCCAGCACCCAGATGTTGCCGTCCGGGTCGAAGCGGGCGCCGTCGCCGGCGAAGTACCAGCCCTTCTCCGCGAACCGCTTCCAGTAGATCTCCTGGAACCGCTCCGGGTCACCCCAGATGCCGCGCAGCATCGCCGGCCACGGCTGGTCCAACACGAGATAGCCGGTGACGTGCTGGCCCCAGTCGGGACTCGGCTCGATCCGGTTGCCGTCGTCGTCGATGATCTGCGCGCAGATTCCGGGCAGCGGCGCCATCGCCGCACCGGGCTTGGGCGCGGTCACTCCGGGCAGCGGGCAGATCATCGCCGCACCGGTCTCGGTCTGCCACCAGGTGTCGACGATCGGTGTCCGGTCGGCGCCGAACACGGTCCGATACCAGCGCCACGCCTCGGGGTTGATCGGCTCGCCGACCGTGCCGAGCAGCCGAAGGCTCGACAAGTCGTGCTCGTCGGGAATCTGCCGGCCCCACTTCATGAACGTTCGGATCAACGTAGGAGCGGTGTAATAGATTGTCACGCCGTACTTTTCGATCACCTGGAAATGACGGTGCTCGTCGGGCGAGGCCGGCGTGCCCTCGTAGACCACCTGCGTCGCGCCGTTGGCCAGCGGGCCGTAGGCGATGTACGTGTGGCCGGTGACCCACCCGATATCGGCGGTGCACCAGTAGACGTCGGTTTCAGGCTTGATGTCGAAGACGTAGTAGTGCGTGTACGCAGCCTGTGTCAGGTAACCGCCCGTGGTGTGCATGATGCCCTTCGGGCCGCCGGTGGTGCCCGACGTGTACAGCAGAAACAGCGGATGCTCCGAGTCGAACGCCTCCGGTGTGTGCTCCGGTGAAGCGGAGTCGACGGTGTCATGCCACCACCGGTCGCGGCCGTCGGTCCACGGCACGTCGATTCCGGTGCGGCGCACCACCAACACGTGTTCGATGCCGTCCTGGTTCTTCACCGCCTCGTCGGCCGATTCCTTCAGCGACACCGCCTTGCCGCGGCGGTACTGCCCGTCGGTGGTGATCAGCATCTTGGCCTGGGCGTCTTCGATGCGCGCCCGCAGTGCCGCCGCCGAGAACCCGGCGAACACGACACTGTGCAGCACGCCCAGCCGGGCGCAAGCGAGCATCGCCACGATCGCCTCGGGCACCATCGGCATGTAGATCGCCACCCGGTCGCCGGCCTTCAGCCCCAACTCCGTCAATGCATTGGCCGCCTTGCACACCTCGGCCTTGAGGTCGGAGTACGTCAAGGTGCGACTGTCGCCCACGGGTTCACCCTCCCAGTGAATCGCCACCCGATCGCCGTGGCCGGCTTCGACGTGACGGTCGACGCAGTTGTAGGCGACGTTGAGCTTCCCGCCGACGAACCACTTCGCAACCGGCGGCTCCGACCAGTCGAGCACGTCGGTGAACGGGGTCTCCCAAGACAACCGGTTTGCCTGCTCCGCCCAGAACGCCAACCGGTCGGTCGCCGCGGCTTCGTAAAGGTCTGCGGTCGCGTTGGCGTGGTTCGCGAAATCGTCGGAAGGCGGGTATGTCTGAGGAGCTTCGGCGTGCGTCTCGGTCATGGTTGGAGCCTAATCAGCGACACCACAGCGCGGTGGGTCTATTTTCTGCGCAATGAACTCGTCCGCAGTCCGTCGTCGTGGGCGCGGTTCATCGCGGTGGCGACGTTTCCGTGGAGTTCGCCGGCGCCGAACCCAAAACCCTTATGCCAGATCGGATCCCATGCCCCGGTGTACCGCCTGGTCGAGGAGCCGCTGCGCGCACACGGAATCGGAAGGCGGGCAGACGGTCAGCGCGCAGTGCGGCAACTTCTCGCCTGCTCGACGCTGATGCGCGCCGCGGTTAGCGTGGCGGCGTGGATCCGCTCGCCCCGCTTTCCGAACTGCCCGGTGTGGCCGACGCCGGCGAGCGCGCCCGCGAAGCGCTCGGCAAGGTGCACCGGCACCGCGTCAATCTGCGCGGATGGCCGGCGACGGCAGCCGAAGC
>JBAPQQ010000413.1:0-4466 GCA_049280695.1 Mycobacterium sp. | reverse complement strand
GACTTCAAGTCCAACGAGTACGCCAGCCTGGTCGGCGGGCCGGCATTCGAGCCGGACGAGGCCAACCCGATGATCGGCTTCCGTGGGGCGTCGCGCTACGCGCATCCGGCCTATGCCGAGGGTTTCGCTTTGGAGTGCCAGGCGATGGTTCGCGTCCGCGAGGAGATGGGGCTGACCAACGTCGTGCTGATGATCCCGTTCGTGCGCCGCGTGGCCGAGGCGGACCTGGTGCTGGCCGAGATGGCCAAACACGGCCTGAAGCGCGGCGAGAACGATCTCAAGGTGTACGCGATGTGCGAGATCCCGAACAACGTGATCCTGATCGACCAGTTCGCCGAGCGGTTCGACGGCTTCTCGATCGGCTCCAACGATCTCACCCAGCTGACGCTGGGCGTCGACCGGGACAGCGAGATCGTGGCCTTCGACTACGACGAACGCGACGACGGCGTCAAGGAGATGATCCGGCTGGCGGTGGAAGGCTGCCGCCGCAACGGAATTCACTCCGGGCTGTGCGGGCAGGCGCCGTCGGACTACCCGGAAATGGCGGAGTTCCTGGTTCAGGCGGGCATCGACTCGATGAGCCTCAACCCCGACACGGTGGTCAAGACGACGCGCCTCGTGCTGGACATGGAGAAGCAGCTCGCCCCCGCCAAGTGATGGGGCGCCGGTGCGCCGATTGCCCGCCGGTGCGCCGAAATCCGGTTACCTGCACGCTTTTCGGCAAAAAGCGTGCATTAAGCCTGATCTCGGCCGCGCAATTGCCGCGTGATTGTCCGCCGGTGGCACGCCCATCGCTGCTTCCGGCGTGGTTTGATCGAACGACCGGCGGGTTAAACGCCACCACGCCCGGCAAGCCGAAGGGGACGCCGCATGGACATGAAGAAGCTGATCCAGTCGTGGCCGGTCTACCGGCAGCTCACCGGCGCCGACACGCTCGGCCGCGGCAAGGCGGCGCAATCCGAACGCTCCGAAACCCTGCAGCCCCGCACCGCGGGGGCCGATCACGTCACGCAATCCGTGTGCCCGTTCTGCGCGGTCGGCTGCGCCCAGAACGTGTACGTGAAAGACGGGCAGGTGACCCAGATCGAGGGCAACCCCGACAGCCCGATATCGCGAGGTCGGTTGTGCCCTAAGGGGTCTGCGAGCAAGCAGCTCGTCACCGGACCCCAGCGCCTCACCAAGGTACGTTACCGCGCGCCGTACGCGAAAGACTGGCAGGAGCTCGACCTCGACGCCGCGATGAACATGGTCGCCGACCGCGTGCTCGACGCGCGCGACAAAGGCTGGCAGGACTTCGACAAAGACCGCAACACGCTGCGCCGTACGATGGGCATCGCCAGCCTCGGCGGAGCGACCCTGGACAACGAAGAGAACTACCTCATCAAGAAGCTGTTCACCGCGCTCGGTGCACTGCAGATCGAGAACCAAGCGCGCATTTGACACAGCGCCACGGTTCCCGGTCTGGGAGCCTCCTTCGGTCGCGGCGGAGCGACGGACTATCAGCAAGAACTCGCCAACTCGGACTTCATCGTCATCATGGGCTCGAACATGGCCGAGGCCCATCCGGTCGGGTTCCAGTGGGTGATGGAGGCGAAAGCCAAAGGCGCGCAAGTCGTGCACATCGATCCGCGGTTCACCCGCACCAGCGCGCTGGCTGACAAGCACGTGCCGCTGAGGGCCGGCAGCGACATCGCGTTCCTCGGCGGGGTGATCAACTACATCCTGTCGAACGAACTCGACTTCCGCGAGTACGTCGCCGCCTACACCAACGCGTCGTTCCTCGTCGACGAGCGCTTCTGCGACACCGAAGACCTCGACGGATTGTTCAGCGGCTACGACCACGAGACCGCCTCCTACGACCCGGACACCTGGCAGTACGAGTCGACGGAAACCAAACCGCACGGTGCGCCTGACCAGCATGGCTCCGGCGGCGCGCCGGTCGAGGGTGGCGCCGGACGCATTCCGGCCGACCCGACGTTGCAGCATCCGCGCTGCGTCTACCAGATCCTCAAGCGCCACTTCGCCCGCTACACACCGGAAATGGTGCTGCGGGTGTGTGGCGTACCGGCCGACCAGTTCCTCGACATCGCCCACGCGTGGGTGCAGAACTCCGGCCGTGAGCGCACCGCCGCGCTGGTGTACAGCGTCGGCTGGACGCAGCACTCGATGGGCGCGCAGTACATCCGCGCCGGGTCGATCATCCAGCTGTTGCTCGGCAACATCGGCCGGCCCGGCGGCGGTGTGATCGCGCTGCGCGGCCACGCCAGCATCCAGGGCTCCACCGACGTGCCGACGCTTTTCAACCTGCTTCCCGGCTACCTCGCGATGCCGCGTGCCGGCCAGGCCGCCCTGGCCGACTACCTCGACGACATCAAGAGCCACAACCAGAAAGGGTTCTGGCACAACGCCGATGCCTACATGATCTCGCTGCTCAAGGAGTACTGGGGCGAAAAGGCAACGGCCGACAACGATTACTGCTTCGACTATCTGCCTCGGATCAACGGCGACCACGGCACCTACCGCACGGTCATGGACATGGTCGACGGCAAGGTCTTCGGCTACTTCCTGCTCGGCCAGAACCCGGCCGTCGGGTCGGCGAACGGGCGTTTGCAACGCCTCGGCATGGCCAACCTCGACTGGCTCGTCGTGCGCGACCTCGTCGAAATCGAAAGCGCCACCTTCTGGAAGGACGGACCCGAGGTCGAGACCGGGGAGATCACCCCCGAGACGTGCCGCACCGAGGTGTTCCTGTTCCCGGCCGCGTCGCATGTCGAGAAGGCCGGCACGTTCACCCAGACACAGCGCAAGCTGCAGTGGCGGGACAAGGCGGTCGAGCCGCCCGGCGACGCGCGCTCGGAGCTGTGGTTCGTCTACCACCTGGGACGCATTCTGCGCGAAAAGCTCTCAGCCTCAACGGATGAGCGCGACCGCCCGGTGCTGGAGCTGTCGTGGGATTACGCGACGGACGGCGACGAACCGTCGGGTGAGGACGTGCTGCGGCGGATCAACGGCGTCGACTTGACGACGGGCCGGGCGGTGGACAGCTACCTCGACCTGAAGAACGACGGCACCACGATGTGCGGGTGCTGGATTTACAGCGGCGTGTACGGCGGCGAGGTCAACCAGGCTGCCAGGCGCACGCCGCACAACGACGCCGAGTGGGGCTGGGCGTGGCCGATGAACCGCCGCGTGCTCTACAACAGGGCCTCGGCCGATCCGCAGGGCCGCCCGTGGAGCGAGCGCAAGAAGCTCGTCTGGTGGGACGCCGACAAGGCAGAGTGGGCGGGCGACGACGTCCCCGACTTCGAGAAGAACAAGCCGCCGGATTACCGGCCGCCCGAAGACTCAGTCGGTGTCGAGGCACTGGCCGGCGACGACCCGTTCGTGATGCAGGCCGACGGCAAGGCGTGGCTGTTCGCGCCGAACGGCGTGCTGGACGGTCCGCTGCCCACGCACTACGAGCCGCACGAGTCGCCGGTGCGCAACGCGCTGTACAAGCAGCAGGGCAACCCGGCGCGGAAAGTGTATGCGCGAGCCGACAACCCGTCGAATCCGTCGCCGCCGGAGGCGCACGGCGAGGTGTTCCCTTACGTGTTCACCGCTGCCCGGCTGACCGAGCATCACACCGCAGGCGGGATGAGCCGGCAGCTGCCGTATCTTTCGGAGTTGCAGCCGGGGCTGTTCGTCGAAGTGTCGCCGGAGCTGGCCGCCGAGCGTGGTCTCGTGCACATGGAGTGGGCGCACGTGATCACCAGCCGAACGGCGGTGGACGCCCGGGTGTTCGTGACGGACCGGATGAGGCCGCTGCGAGTGGAAGACCATGTGGTGCATCAGATTTGGATGCCATACCACTGGGGCCACACGGGTCTCGTCGACGGTGACGTGGTGAACGACCTTCTCGGCGTGGTCGCAGATCCGAACGTGTTCATCCAGGAGAGCAAGGTCGCCACGTGTGACATCCGGCCGGGGCAGCGACCTCGAGGTCCCGCGCTGCTGGAGTACGTCGCGCAATACCGCAACAGGGCGGGCATCACGCTCGGGACGGGCGCGAATCTCGACACGACACGTCCAGACGATCCGTCGCACACGGAAGGTCAGTCATGAACGAGCACAGTTCGTATGGGCCGCTCGACGATCCGGCCGGCGTTGCGGGGTACAGGAAGCATCCGCCGCGGGTCGGGTTCTTCACCGACACGTCGGTGTGCATCGGCTGCAAGGCGTGCGAGGTCGCGTGCAAGGAGTGGAACGGCGTTCCTGACGACGGGTTCAACCTGCTGGGGATGTCGTTCGACAACACCGGTGCTCTGGGCGCCAACTCGTGGCGGCATGTCGCTTTCATCGAGCAGCCCGCGCGTGCCGAGGACGGGTTCCGCTGGCTGATGAGCTCCGACGTGTGCAAGCACTGCACGCACGCGGGGTGCCTGGACGTGTGCCCGACGGGTGCATTGTTCCGCACCGAGTTCTCG
>JBAPQQ010000412.1:0-7054 GCA_049280695.1 Mycobacterium sp. | reverse complement strand
GTCGATCCCCTTGTAGCCCAGCTTGTCGATCTTGCCGGGGATCACCAGACCCGGCGCGACTTCACCGAAGCCGACCGGCTTTTCGACGAGGAACGCGGTCAGGTTGCGGTGCGGCTTGTCTGCGCCTTCGTCGGTGCGCACCAGCACCGCGACCAGGGTCGAGCTGCCGCCGTTGGTGAGCCACATCTTCTGACCGTCGATCGTGTAGTTGCCGTCGGGGTTGCGCTTGGCGCGGGTGCGGATCGCCGCGACGTCCGACCCCAGCTCTGGCTCCGACATCGAGAACGCGCCACGGGACTCACCGGTGGCCATCCGCGGCAGGAAGCGTTGCTTCTGCTCGTCGGTGCCGTGCTGGTGCAGCATGTACGCGACGATGAAGTGGGTGTTGATGACACCGGAGATGCTCATCCAGCCGCGCGCCAGCTCCTCCACGCACAGTGCGTACGTCAGCAGCGACTCCCCCAGGCCGCCGTACTCCTCCGGGATCATCAGGCCGAACAGGCCCATCTCCTTCATCTGGTCCACGATCGCCTGCGGATAGGTGTCGCTGCGCTCGAACTCCGGCGCGTTCGGGATCACTTCCTTGTCGACGAATTGGCGTACGGTGGAGACGATTTCGGTCTGGAACTCGGTGAGCCCGAGTGTCTGCGCGAGCCTGGTCATGTGTGCTTTCTCCTCAGCAGGCGATGGTTCCCGCGTCTTGTAGGCGGGCGATCTCGTCGGAACCCAGTCCGAGCCGTTCGGTGAGCAAGGCCGACGTGTCCTGGCCCAGGTTCGGCGCCGGCGCGGTTGCGGGATGGTCTCCGTCGAACGACACCGGCATGCCCGGCGCGAGATACTCGCCGATGCCGGGCTGGTCCATGCGGGTGAACAACGGGTTGGCCACCACCCGGTCGTCGGAGGCCACCTCCGCGAACGTCCGGTAGCGCTCGAACAGCACCGTGGTGGACGACAGCGCGGCGGTGATCTCGGCGGCCGAGTGCTCGGCGAACCAGCCCCGGAACAACCCCGACAGCACGTCGCGGTAGCGGTAGCGGTCGTCCTCCGAGCTGAAGTCGGCGCCGAGCGACTCGGCAACAGCCGACATCGCCGCCCCGGTGCCGGTCACCTCAACCAGATCCCGAAAATGCCTGCCGGTCAACAGGACAACCATGAACGAGGCACCGTCGCGGCTGGTGAAGTCCTGGCCGTATTGTCCGAAGATCGCGTTGCCCAGGCGGGGACGTTGCGTACCGTTGATCTGCGGTTCGCTCAGGAATCCGAGGTTGCCGGCGGTAGCCAGCGCCACGTCCTCCAGCGCCACCCTCACGTCGGCGCCCTCCTTTCTGAGGTCGCGGTTGCGCACGGCCGCCGTCACCGCGAGTGCGGCGTAGAGGCCGCAGCAGACATCCCAGGCCGGCAGCGCGTGGTTGACCGGACCGGCGTGGTCGGCCGGGCCGGTGATGTACGGGAACCCGACCGCCGCGTTGACGGTGTAGTCGACGCCGGTGGAACCGTCGCCCCGGCCGAGCAGCACGACGGAGATGACATCCGCCCGCAGCGCGGCGAGCTGTTCGTATGACAGGCAGGCCAGCCCGGCGGCGTTCGTCACCACGATCCCGTCACCCTCGACGATCAGCCGCTGCACCAGCCCTTGGCCCTCGGGTGAGCGCAAATTGATTGTGGCAGAGCGCTTTCCCTTGTTCAGCCCGGTCCAGTAGATCGAGGTGCCGCTCGCGGCGAGCGGCCAACGGCGGAAATCGGCCGCGCCGCCGATCGGATCGACGCGGATCACATCGGCGCCCAGCTGAGCCAGAGTCACCCCGCACAGCGGCGCGGCGACGAAGCTCGAAACCTCGACGACGGTGACGCCGGCCAACGGCAACGTCACGAACCGCGCCGCTCGAAGACCGCGGCGAGCCCCTGGCCGCCGCCGATGCACATGGTCTCCAGCCCGTAGCGGGCGCCGCGGCGGTCCAGCTCACGGGCCAGTGTCGCCAGCATCCGCCCGCCGGTCGCGCCGACGGGGTGGCCCAGGGAGATCCCGGAGCCGTGCACGTTGGTGCGGTCGCGGTCGGCCGCGGTTAATCCCCACTCGCGCATCACCGCAAGAGCCTGCGCGGCGAACGCTTCGTTGAGCTCGATGAGATCCATGTCGGCCAGGCGCAGGCCCGCCTTGCCCAAGGCGACTTCGGTCGCCGGCACCGGGCCGATACCCATGACGCTCGGCGCCACACCGGCCACCGCCCACGACACCAGCCGCACCAGCGGTGTGAGACCGAGATCGTCGGCCATCTCCGGCGTGGTCACCACACACATCGATGCGGCGTCGTTCTGGCCGCTGCTGTTGCCCGCGGTGACGGTGGCCTCGGAATCCTGCGCCGCCAGAACGGGTTTGAGCTTGCTCAATGACTCGATGGATGTGTCGGCGCGCGGATGCTCGTCGGTGTCGATCCGCTCCTCGCCTTGGCGTGTACGGACTACGACCGCAACGATCTCCTCGGCCAGGATGCCGTCCTTCTGTGCGGCCACCGCACGCTGGTGCGACGTCACCGCCAGCTCGTCCTGCTCCTCCCGGGAGATTCCGTACCGGCGCCGCAGATTCTCGGCGGTCTCCAACATCCCGCCGGGCACCGGATGGTGCCGGCCGCCGGCGGTGGTGCGGCCGCGGGCCAGTCCGTCGTGCACGGTCACGCCGGTATGTGCGCCGCCCCAGCGCATGTCGGTGGAGTAGAACGGGACGTTGCTCATGCTCTCGGTGCCCCCGGCCACCACCAGGTCGTTGTCGCCGTGGGTCACTTGCAGGCACGCCTGGATCACCGCCTGCAGGCCCGATCCGCACCGGCGGTCCACCTGCATGCCCGGTACCGTCACGGGCAGCCCCGCGTCGAGGGCGACCACTCGGCCGATCGCAGGCGCCTCGCTGCTGGGATAGCAGTGCCCGAGCACGACGTCCTGCACCGCATCGGGCGCGATCCCCGTCCTGTCGAGCAGGCCCGTCAGCGCCGCGACGCCGAGGTCAACGGCGGTGAGCGACTTGAACATACCTCCGTAGCGGCCGATGGGCGTACGCACGGGTTCGCAGACGACTGCCTCGCGGGGCGTCAAAGGTGCCGCCCGCCAGTGACCTCCAGGACGGTGCCGGTCATGTACGACGACATGTCCGAGGCCAAGAACAGCGCCACCTTGGCCACCTCGACCGGCTCGCCCGCGCGGCCCATCGGCACCTCAGCCACCTTGGAGTCCCAAATATGTTGGGGCATGGCCTCGGTCATCGCCGAGCGGATCAGTCCGGGCTGGATGGCGTTGACCCGCACGCCGAGGTGGGCGAGCTCCTTCGAGGCCGCCTTCGTCATCCCGACGATGCCGGCCTTCGCCGCCGAGTAGTTCGTCTGCCCGACCATGCCGACCTTGCCCGAGATCGACGACATGTTCACGATTGCGCCGCGCTTGTTCTCGCGCATGATCGCCGCCGCGCTGCGCAGGCCGTTCCAGGTGCCTTTCAGGTGCACCGCGATCACTTGGTCGAACTGTTCTTCGGTCATCTTGCGCATCGTGGCATCGCGGGTGATGCCGGCGTTGTTCACCATGACGTCCAGCCCACCGAACCGTTGGACCGCGGTCGATGTCAGGACCTCGACCTCGTCCGCCCGGGTCACGTCGCACCGCACGGCTGCGGCGACCGCGTGGCCGCCCAGCCGCTCGACAGCCGCCTCGGTGGCGTCGATATCGAGGTCGCCGAGGACCACTCGGGCGCCTTCGGCGACGAATCGTTCCGCGATCGCATAACCCAAGCCCTGTGCGCCTCCGGTGATGACCGCGGCCTGACCGCTCAGCATCGACACCCGTCACACCTCTCGTTGCTCGTCGCCGCATCACCCTCGCGTCGGGGCCACATCATATTTCATATATGATTTCGCCCCGGATGCGGCCCATCGCCTTCCCCCGCGAGCAGACGCCAAATCGTATGACACGCCGGAGGAGAATGCGATTTCGCGTCTGCTCGCCGGGAGGCCGCGGGAGAGGGAGAGATGAGCACAGATGCCGTCAGCGACGAGGATTTCGCAGACATCCTGGCGCAGACGCGTCACTTCGTTCGCACGGCCGTGGTCCCGCGCGAGCAGGAGATCATGGCCGACAACCGCGTTCCCGACGACATCCGCGACCAGGCGAAGAAGATGGGCCTGTTCGGGTACACCATCCCGCAGCAGTGGGGGGGCCTGGGTCTGGACATCGCCCAGGACGTCGAGCTCGCCATGGAACTCGGGTACACCTCGCTTGCGCTGCGTTCGATGTTCGGGACCAACAACGGCATCGCCGGCCAGGTGCTGGTGGGCTTCGGCACCGACGAGCAGAAGGCCCGCTGGCTCGAGGGCATGGCCTCGGGTGAGGTGGTCGCGTCGTTCGCGTTGACGGAGCCCGGAGCAGGCTCCAACCCAACCGGGCTGCGCACCAAGGCCGTTCGTGACGGCGACGAGTGGGTGATCTCCGGGGAGAAGCGCTTCATCACCAACGCCCCGACGGCCCAGTTGTTCGTGGTGTTCGCGCGCACTCGGCCCGCCGACGACAGAGGTGCCGGGATCGCGGTGTTTCTGGTGCCGGCCGACGCGGCCGGTGTCGCGGTCGGCGCGAAGGACGCCAAAATGGGCCAGGAGGGCGCCTGGACCGCCGACGTGGGCTTCACCGACGTGTGGGTGCCCGACAGCGCATTGGTGGGCGGCAGCGAAGACATCGGATACCGAGCGGCGCTGATCTCCCTGGCGCGGGGCCGCATCCACATCGCCGCGCTGGCGGTCGGCGCGGCGCAGCGCGCTCTTGATGAATCGGTGTCATACGCCGCGACGGCGACTCAGGGCGGGACTCCGATCGGACAGTTCCAACTGGTGCAGGCGATGATCGCCGACCAGCAGACGGCGGTGATGGCGGGCCGCGCGCTGGTCCGGGATGCGGCGCGGCTGTGGCTCACCGACCAGGACCGCAGGATCGCACCGTCCGCCGCGAAGCTGTTCTGCTCCGAGATGGCAGGCAGGGTGGCAGATCTCGGCGTCCAGATCCACGGCGGCAGCGGATACATGCAGGGGGTTGCGGTGGAACGCATCTACCGAGACGTCCGGCTGTTGCGGTTGTACGAGGGGACGAGCGAGATCCAGCGTCTGATCATCGGCGGCGGCCTCGTCAGGGCCGCGCAGCAGGAGGCGCGGTGACCGGCCGGCTCGACGGCAAAGTCGCGTTCATCACCGGCGCCGCGCGCGGCCAGGGTCGCGCACATGCCGTTCGGATGGCAGCCGAGGGCGCCGACATCATCGCCGTCGACGTTTCGGGCGAGCTGCCGTCATGCGTTCCGTACGATCCGGCGACTCCCGAGGACCTCGCCGAGACGACGCGGCTGGTCGAAGACTCCGGCCGTCGAATCCTCGCCTCTGCCACCGACGTCCGGGATCTGGAGGGGCTCCGACGGGCCGTCGACGACGGCGTGGCCGCTTTCGGGCGGCTCGACGTCATCGTCGCGAACGCCGGCATCTCCGCACCGCAGGCCTGGAGCGACATCACCCCGGAGGACTTCCGCGACGTCATCGACGTCAACGTGACCGGCACCTGGAACACGGTAATGGCCGGGGCGCAGAAGATCATCGACGGCGGCCGCGGTGGCTCCATCATCCTGATCAGCTCGGCGGCCGGAATCAAGATGCAGCCGTTCATGATCCACTACACAGCCAGCAAGCACGCGGTCACCGGCATGGCGCGCGCGTTCGCCGCCGAGCTCGGCAAGCACTCGATCCGGGTCAACAGCGTGCATCCGGGTCCCGTGCTCACCGCGATGGGAACCGGCGACATGGTGAACACGTTGGTCAAGGCCACCGAGACCAATCCGCAGCTGGCGAACATGCTCACACCGTTTCTGCCGACGTGGGTGGCCGAGCCCGACGATATCGCCGACGCGGTGCTGTGGCTTGCCAGCGACGAATCCCGCAATGTCACGGCGTCCCAGATCGCGGTCGACCAAGGTTCCACCCAGTACTGAGGCGGCTCGTGGCTGACACCGATTTCGCCGAGACGCTGGCCATGCGGCTGCGCGGCTTCGGCGACCGGCCGTGCATCGAGTTCGAGCGAAAGTGGCAATCCGGCAACGACATCACCGGATACATCGATCGCATCGCCGACGCGCTGTCGGACGCCGGGGTAGCGCCAGATGATCCGGTGGGCGTGGTGGTGCGCAACCGGCTGCCGCACGCGGCCGCCATCCTCGGGTTCGTCGCCGCCAGACGACCCGTCGCGATGATCTACTCGTATCAGTCGCCGCAGTCGATCGCCCGGGACATCGAAGTACTGCGGTTGCCTGCCATCGTGCTCGACCGCGACGACTGGACAGAGCCGGTGGCACAAGCTGTTTCGCACACCGCCACCGCGGCAGTCGTCGTCTCGGCTGATGCAGTCGAGCTGACCGCGCGCAGGACGCACGTCCACGAGCCGGATCCGGCGCTCGCACTGGCCGGCATTCACATTCTCACCAGCGGGACCACCGGACCTCCCAAACGGATACCGGTCCAGACACAGGTTCTGCATCACACCGTGCTGTCCATGACGGTCGGGCAGGACCCGTCCCCCGACGATCCGCCCGAGTTGGTGTACTGGCCGTTCGGCAGCATCGGGGTGTGCCAACTGCTCACCGGACCGTACGTCGGAAAGCGGACGGTGCTTCTGGAGAAGTTCACCGTCGACGAGTGGGTGCGCGCGGTGAAGACCTACGGCATCCGAAGAAACGGTGTGCATCCGGCGATCGTGCGGATGCTGCTCGACGCCGACGTGGCCAAGGAGGACCTCGCGTCGCTGGAATACCTGGCGGGCGGGTCGGCTCCGCTCGAGCCGCAACTGCGTGAGGAGTTCGAGCAGCGCTACGGCATCCCCTTGCTGTGGGCATACGGCGCAACGGAATTCGCCGGCTCGGCCTGCGCATGGACGCCGGCCCTGTACCGCGAGTACGGCGACAGCAAGCGTGACAGCGTCGGCAAGCCGCTGCCGGGCGTGCGGGTCCGCGTCATCGATCCGGACACCGGCGACGAACTGGGTCCCGGCC
>JBAPQQ010000411.1:0-3514 GCA_049280695.1 Mycobacterium sp. | reverse complement strand
CAACGCGTCCTGGCGGCACGCCCGCGTCCAGGTGCGGGTGGCGACGCCGGCGTGCGCGGGCCGGTCGACGAGAATGGTCATGCGCCAACTCCTTACTGAATCTCTTCTGAGCCCATTGCAGTTCGGTGATGTTTCCTATCCGTTAACTCGACCTTTCCCCCGTGTCACCGATCCGGGGTGTGCCGAGCATCACCGGCACCTTGCGCGGCCCGGTCTCGTCGAAAGCCACCGTCGCATCCGGCTGGTCGGGCGCGTTCACGAAGGACACGAACCGCGATAGTTTCTCTTGGTCAGCGAGAACTCCGGCCCACTCGTCGGAGTAACCGGCGACGTGGCGCGCCATCGCGGCCTCGAGATCGCCGGCGATGCCGAGTGAGTCGTCGCACACTACCGCGCGGATATGGTCCAGCCCACCCGCGATCGTCTCCTGCCACACCGCCGTTCGCTGCAGGCGGTCGGCGGTGCGGATGTAGAACATCAGGTATCGGTCGATGTAGCGCACCAGGGTTTCCGAATCGAGGTCACCGGCGAGCAGTTGCGCGTGCTTGGGGGTGGCGCCGCCGTTGCCGCCGACGTAGAGGTTCCAGCCCTTTTCGGTGGCGATCACACCGACGTCCTTGCCGCGCGCCTCCGCACACTCGCGCTGGCACCCGGACACGCCCATCTTGACCTTGTGCGGCGAACGCAGACCGCGGTACCGCAATTCGAGGTCCACTGCCATCGCCACCGAGTCCTGCACGCCGTACCGGCACCACGTCGAGCCCACGCAGCTCTTCACCGTCCGCAGGGCCTTGCCGTACGCATGCCCGGATTCCATGCCGGCGTCGATGAGCCGCTTCCAGATCAGCGGAAGTTGTTCGACGCGAGCGCCGAACAGATCGATGCGCTGGCCGCCGGTGATCTTGGTGTAGAGCCCGAAGTCGCGGGCCACTTCGCCGATCGCGATCAGCTTCTCGGGAGTGATCTCGCCACCGGGCAGCCGCGGCACCACCGAATAGGTGCCGTTGCGCTGAAGGTTGGCCAGGAAGTGGTCGTTGGTGTCCTGCAGCGCCGCGGCCTCGCCGTCGAGGATGTGATCCGACGACGTCGACGCGAGGATCGACGCGACGGCGGGTTTGCAGATGTCGCAACCTGTTCCGGTGCCGTACTTGGCGATGAGGCCGGAGAAGGTGCGGATGCCGGTGGCGGCGATGATCTGGAACAACTCGGCGCGCGACTGGGCGAAGTGTTCACACAGCGCCTTGGACTGCTCGACCCCCTGCGCCTCCAGCAGCCGCTTGAGCATCGGAACGCAACTGCCACAGGACGTTCCGGCCGCAGTGCAGCCCTTGATCGCGGGCACGTCCGATGCGCCGTCGGAGATCGCCGAGCAGATCGCACCCTTGCTGACCGCGTTGCACGAGCAGATCTGCGCCTCGGCGGGCAGCGCGCCCACACCCACCTCGGCACCGTCCGGCGCGATCAGCGAGGCCGGGTCGGCAGGCAGCGGACGGCCGACGAGCGGCCGCAGCGTGCCGTAGGCTGTGGCGTCGCCGACCAGGATTCCGCCGAGCAGCGTCGAGGCGTCGTCGGAGACAACGAGTTTGGCGTAGGTGCCTTTCGTCGGGTCGTTGAGCACCACCTGCAGCGCGCCGTCGGTGGTGGCGTGCGCGTCGCCGAAGCTGGCCACGTCGACACCGAGCAGCTTGAGCTTGGTGGACATGTCGGCGCCGGGGAATTCGGCGGTGCCGCCGAGCAACCGGTCGGCCACCACCTCGGCGGCGGCGTAGCCGGGCGCGACGAGCCCGTAGCACCGGCTTTCGATCGCCGCGACCTCGCCGATGGCATAGATGTGCGGATCGCCCGTGCGGCAGGTGATGTCGGTCAGCACTCCGCCGCGCTCGGCGACATCGAGGCCGCAGTCGCGGGCCAGCTCGTCGCGGGGCCGGATGCCGGCGGCGAACACCAGCAGCGCGGCGTCGATCTCCGTGCCGTCGGACAGCGAGGCGCGCAACCCGTCCTCCTGCGCGTCGATCGCGGTCGTGGACACGCCGGTGTGCACCGCCAGGCCCAGTCTCGTGACCAGCCCCGCCAGCACTGCGCCGCCGCCGTCGTCGACCTGGGCCGGCATCAGCCGGTTGCCGAACTCGACCACGTGCGGCGTCATCCCCATGAGCCGCAACGCGTTCGCGGCTTCCAATCCCAGCAGGCCGCCGCCGACCACGACGCCCCCCGCCCCGGGTTTCGCCGCGTCGCGGATGGCGTCGAGGTCATCCAATGTGCGGTAGACGAAGCAGCGGTCGAGGTCCTTGCCCGGGACGGGCGGGACGAACGGATACGACCCGGTGGCCAGCACCACCGCGTCATAGCCGATTCGGTCACCGGCCGAGGTGGTGACGACGCGGGCGCCGCGGTCGATCCCAGTGGCCCGCACGCCGGTGCGCAGGTCGACGAATTCATCTGCGGCAAAGTCATTTCCGGGCAGTGCCAGCGCGGTGCGGTCCCAGCTGCCGACGTACGACGACAGTGCCACCCGGTCGTAGGCCGGTGTCGGTTCCTCGCACAGCACGGTGATGCGCCAGCGTCCGTCGACGTCGCGGTCCCGCACCGCTTCCACGAACCGGTGGGCCACCATGCCGTGGCCGACCACCACAAGGTTCTTCGCTGTCATGCCGGCACCGCCTCTGCCTTCACCAGCACCGGCACACGGACGGGCCGGCGCACGTAGGCAGACCACGTGATCGTCGCGCACAGCACGTAGCAGACCAGGAACACCCAGAACGCCATAGTCGCCGAATGGGCGGCCGACAGGAACGACGCGCGCAGCACGAGGTTGATGCCGACCCCGCCGAGACCGCCTATCGCCCCGGCGATTCCGATCAACGCGCCGGCCATCGTCCGCGACCACGCCGCCTTCTCCGCGGCGCTCAGATCGTCGCGGCTCTGCGCCTTGGCGGCGAAGATCGTCGGGATCATCTTGTACACCGAGCCGTTGCCGATCCCGGACAAGACGAACAGTACGACGAACCCGACGACGTAGGCGGTCATGATGCCCCCGGAGGGGGCGCCGAGCGTCGCGTCGTCGAGACGCCCGGCGACAACCAGCCATCCGGCGGCGCCGATCATGGCGGCGAACGTGTACAACGTCACCTTGCCGCCGCCGATCCGATCGGACAGCCAGCCGCCCGGCGGGCGCGACAGCGAGCCCAGCAGCGGTCCGATGAAAGCGATCTGCGCCGCATGCAGCGAGGCCTGCGCCGTCGCCGCTGTGGTGGCCGGACCGCCGTGGGTGAGCCCGGCCAGGAAGTTCATCTGCAATACCTGGCCGAACGCGAACGAGAAACCGATGAACGAACCGAAGGTGCCGACGTAGAGCAGCGCGATCAGCCACGAATCGCGGTAGCCCAGTACCTCCACCATCGACTTCGCGTTGGTCTTCTGATGTCTGAGGTTGTCCATGAAGAGCGAAGCGCCCACTGCCGCGAACCCGATCAGCACCAGATACACCGCGCAGACCCAGTGCGGCGCACGGTTA
>JBAPQQ010000410.1:0-2312 GCA_049280695.1 Mycobacterium sp. | reverse complement strand
GTGTCCGCATCCCCGCGGCCTGGACACACCTCGTCGGCATCAAGCCGCAGCGCGGCCGGATCTCGACGTCGCCGATGCCGGAGGCCTTCTACGGCATCACCTCCCACGGGGTGCTGGCCCGCACCGTCGCCGACGCGGCGCTGCTGCTCGACGCTGCGTCGGGCAACGCGGACGACGATCTGCACAAGCCCCCGCCGGAGCGGCTGAGCGACCACGCCCACGTCGCGCCCAGGCCATGCCGGATCGCGCTGTCGCTGAAGTTGCCGTTCACCGGCTTCCGCGCCCGCCTGCACCCCGAGATCTGCGCAGCCATTGACAAGGTCGCCGATCAGCTCGAGGCAGTGGGGCACACGATCATGGCCGGCGACCCGGTATACGGGCTGCGACTGGGCCGAAGTTTTCTCACCCGCTCGACGGCCGGGGTGCTCGATTGGTCCGACCGCGTCGGTGACGGCGTCACGCTCGATCCGCGCACCATGTCCAACATGCGGCTCGGCCGGCTCATGTCGCCACGGGCGCTGCAGCGAGCCCGGCGGGACGAGGCCATCGCCGCGCGCCGGGCGGCGCGGATCTTCAACTGCGTCGACGTGGTGCTCGCCCCCACCACCGCGCAGCCTCCGCCGCGCGCACAGGCTTTCGACGACCTCGGCGCGTTCCGCACCGACCGCACCATGATCACGTGCTGCCTGCTGGCATGGCCGTGGAATGTGCTCGGCTGGCCGTCGATCAACGTGCCCGCCGGGTTCACCTCCGACGGACTGCCGATCGGTGTGCAGCTGATGGGCCCGGCGAACAGTGAGCCGCTTCTGGTTTCGCTGGCCGCCGAGCTCGAAGGCATCAACGGCTGGGCGGAGAAGCAGCCTGAAGTGTGGTGGAAAACACCGCAGGTACGCGTGCCGGTGTAGCGAACGGATCGGCGATTCCAAACATTTCACCACTGGAAGTCGCTAACATTTGTCTGCTGCATACAGCAACCCGGTCCGGTTCCAAGAGGCAACATGACGACGAAAAAGAAGCTCGTCACCGTCTCCTCGATCTGCGCTGCATGCATCGCGGCTCTCGGCTGCATTGCTGATTTCCCCGCTCGCGCAGACGTTTTGGGTACTGCAGCCGTCAAAGGCGTGAACTGGCTTCGCCACACATGTCCGGCGATCAGCGACGACCCCCGGTTGACGGCGGCAGCGCAGCGGCACGCCGCCGACATGCTGAAGAACGGCGTGAACGGCCATGTCGGCTCCGACGGCTCTTCGCCGCAAACGCGCATTGCAGAGGCGGGCTTCACCCAGAGCGCATACACGGGTGAAATCGCCTACTGGGGCACCGGAGCTCTGGCCACTCCCGCCGCGGCGCTCGACGCGTGGATGAACAGCCCGCCGCACCGGGCGATTCTGCTCGACTGCGCATACACCGCGGGCGGCTTCGCCACCGCCTGGGACGGCAACAAGCTGACCGCTGTCGCCGATTTCGCGAGACCTTAAAAGCCTAGTCGGCCAAGCTGTTTAGGATCGCGCTGCCAGTTCTTGGCGACCTTGACGCGCAAGTCCAGGTAGATCTTCGTCCCCAGCAGCTTCTCGATCTGCGTGCGCGCGGCGGTGCCGACCGCGCGCAGCCGGGCCCCGCCCTTGCCGATGACAATGCCTTTCTGACTGTCACGTTCGACGTAGAGCACCGCGTGCACGTCGACCAAGTCGTCGCGGTCGGCGCGAGGACTCACCTCGTCGATCAGCACCGCCAGCGAGTGCGGCAGCTCGTCGCGCACACCTTCCAGCGCAGCCTCCCGGATCAGCTCGGCCATCAGGACTTCCTCGGGCTCGTCGGTGAGTTCGCCGTCGGGATAGAACGCCGGACCGGGAGGCAGCTTGGCCGCCAGCACGTCGACGAGTACGTCCATCTGCTCGCCGGTGACAGCCGACACCGGCACGATGTCCGCGGCGGCATCGACGACGAGCTCGTTGACCGCGGCGAGCTGTTGCACCACTTCGGCTTTGGATACCTTGTCGATCTTGGTGACGACCACGACGAGAGTGGTCTTCGGTGCGACGGCGCGGATCTGCTCGACGATCCAGCGGTCGCCCGGGCCGATCGGCTCGTCGGCGGGGATGCACAAGCCGATGACGTCGACCTCCGAGTAGGTGTCGCGCACCAGGTCGTTGAGCCGCTTGCCCAGAAGCGTCCGCGGCCGGTGCAGCCCGGGCGTGTCGACGAGCACGATCTGGAAGTCGTCGCGGTGCACGATGCCACGGATGGTGTGGCGGGTGGTCTGCGGCCTTTTCGACGTGATCGCGACCTTCGCGCCCACCAGCGCGTTCGTC
>JBAPQQ010000409.1:0-11014 GCA_049280695.1 Mycobacterium sp. | reverse complement strand
GTGCCGCACAGGCCCGGGTGCTCGACGCGGCATACGACTTGATCGCGCAACACGGTGTCAGTGGAACCTCGCTACAGATGATCGGCAACGCGTTGGGCTACTCGAAAGCCGCCGTCTATCGCCAATTCAAGACGAAGAGCGAGATCGTCATCGCGCTGACAGAACGCCAGCTGGCCCGGCTGGAGGACGCGCTCGAAGCGGCCGAAGCCGAGCCGTCCCAACCACGGGCACGCGAGCTGCTGCTTTCCCGCGTCATCGACATGGCCATCCAAGATCGACGCATGGTCGCGGTGCTGCAGTTCGACCCCGTGATCGTGGGGCTACTTGCCGAGCACGAGCCGTTCCAGCAGTTCATCAATCGCCTCTACGGGGTGCTGGTCGGTGACGCCGGTGACGACGCCCGTATGTCGGCAGCCATGCTGTCGGGAGCCATCACTGTTGGTGTAATGCATCCGCTGGTCACCCATCTGGACGAGGACGCGCTGCGGTGCCATCTACTGCGTATCGCGCGACGACTGATCGACCTGCCCGAAGACAGCGGCTGATTTCGACCGCAGGTCAGGCGGCTCTGTATGGTGATGCTCCGGTTCAGGCAATGGTCACGGCAGCCGCAGTGGGGGAGAGTCGCACGATGAGGAGAAGTTCGTGAGCCTCAACACCGTCGCGCTCGAACTGGTGCCGCCGAACGTGGAGCGCGGTCCGCAGCAGGCAGCCGAGGACGCCAGCAAGGTGCTGCAGTTCTCCGGCGACGCGGGCATCGAGGGCCGCATCCGGCACGTGATGATTCCCGGGATGATCGCCGAGGACGACGACCGGCCCGTCGAGATGAAGCCCAAGCTGGACGTGCTCGAGTTCTGGTCGCTCATCCAACCGCACTTGCCGGGGACGAAAGGGCTGTGCACCCAGGTGACCGCCTTCATGGACGAGACGTCGCTGAGTCGGCGGCTGGCAGACCTTACGGCTGCGGGCTTCGAAGGCATCGTGTTCGTCGGCGTCCCTCGCACCATGCACGACGGCGAGGGCTCCGGCGTCGCGCCCACCGACGCGCTGTCGATCTACCGCCACCAAGTGGCCAACCGCGGGGTGATCCTGATTCCGACCCGCGAAGGTGAGCAGGGCCGGTTCGACTTCAAGTGCACCCGGGGTGCGACGTACGGCATGACCCAGCTGCTGTACTCCGACGCGATCGTGGGCTTCCTCGCCGAATTCGCCAAGACCACCGATCACCGGCCGGAGATCCTGCTGTCGTTCGGCTTCGTGCCGAAGGTCGAGACGCGGGTGGGCTTGATCGACTGGCTGATCCAAGACCCGGGAAACGCGGCGGTGGCCGACGAGCAGGCGTTCGTCAAGCGGCTGGCGGGCAGCGACCCCGAGCAGAAGCGCCGCCTCCTCCTCGACCTGTACAAGCGGGTGGTCGACGGCGTCGCCGAACTCGGTTTTCCGCTGAGCGTTCACTTCGAGGCGACGTACGGCGTGTCCGCGGCGGCATTTCAGACCTTCGCCGAGATGCTCGACTACTGGTCGCCGGCCGTCGCCCCGTAGCTCGCTTACTCGCCGGGCTTGTTCAGCGCCCGATCGGCAGTGCGCAGGAGGCTGCGGTGAAATTCGTACTGCGTCGTGACGAGCTTGTCGGCCATTTCCAGCGCAGCATCGACGATGGTCTTGCGCAGCGAGTGGACAGCCGAATCCTCGCGGATGGCGTCCCGTCGGTCGCGTATCGCGTCGTCGACCGTGCTGACGAACTTGCGTACCGCATCGGTTGCGGCGTGCTGTCCGGTCTTGGCTGATTCGAGCACCTGGTCGGGCACACTTCCCTCTGCCCGTGCAACTTTCGTCCCCGTGCTCCGCGTCATATTTGCTCCTCGATCGATTCGGCAAGGTCCACCATCAGGATCGCCGTCGGAGACGAGGATTCGTAGGGCCAATGGTCACACCATGGCGATCGGCGAGATCTTCATGCCAATAGCCAACGCGCCGGCCAACTCCCGGCTGACGTCGTAATCGAACACCACGTGCCCGCTGATGACGTCGACGTCGCGTTTGGCGCGTTGCAGCGGGCTGGTCAAGAAATGCGCGCTGGCGCCGGATGCTTCCATCAGTTCGCCGATCACCGCGCGAGACTCCCGCACGATGTGTGCGGCCGCCAGGCGGGCGTCGGCACGGACAGCCCGCGGCGCGGGATCCCCGGCCCGCAGAATTCCCTCGATCCGCTCGACCGTGCCGCCGAGCAGACCGTGCAACGCGCGCAGCCGAACCTGTGCCTCGGCGAGCCGGGCCTGGGCGGCCGGCTTTTCCTTCTGCGTGGTGCCCTCGTAGGCGATCACCCGCTCGCTCAGCCTCTCGGCGTAGATCTCGGCGACGCGCTCGGCCGCACCCAACGCCGGCATGGCCGCGACCAGGCCGAGTGCGGGCACCATCGGCCAGCGGTACAGCATTGCGTCGTGCAACAGCGCACCGGGCGCGGTGCCGCGGTAGATGTCGACGACCCTGACGAGCCGGTGCTCAGGGACGAACACGTCCTCGACGACGACGTCGTTGGAGCCGCTGGCGCGCATGCCGTCGGTGTGCCAGACGTCGACGACGCGAACGTCGTCGCCGGGCAGCAGCGCCAGCGCCGGGAAGATGGCGTCGTCCGAGCCGCACAGCGCCCCGACGAGCGCCCAGTTGCCGTCCATCACACCGGTCGCCCACGACCAGCGTCCGGAGAGCCGCACCCCGCCGTCGGCAGGCACGCCGCGGCCGGTGGGTGCCAACGGCGCCGGCGCGAGGAACGGCTGCGGCGCGAACGCCTCGGCCTGGGCCTGTTCGTCGAACAGCGCCAGCATCCAGTTGTGCAGGGCGTAGAAGGCGGCGGTCCACGCGGTCGAGGCGCACCCGTGCGCCATTCGGCGCACCGGGTCGAAGATCGCGCGGAACTCCGCTTGTTGACCGCCGTAGCGTGCCGGCTTGAGAAGGTCGGTGAAGCCCGAGGCGGTGAGTTCGGTGACGGTGTCGGCGGGCAGCCGCCGCAGTCCCTCTGCTTCCTGCGCCCGTTCCGCCAGCCGGCCTACGAATTCGTCGGTGATACCCGCGGCGGTCATGGACCGCAGCCTACGGAAACGACGCCCCCGGCAGAGAACCGACTTCCAGACCGGCGAGCTCGCTGGTGCCCTCGAACAGCACCCGGCCGAATTCCCGCACGCGCACCCGCAGCCGCCCGGCGAGGTGCTCGAAGTCGGTGCCGACGTTGCGGCGCTCCGCGGGCAGCGGTACGGGCAGCACATGCGGATCCAGGTGCGTGCCGTCTCCGTCCAGGTCGATCTGGTAACGCAGACCGCGGGCTCGGATGCGCCAGCGTCCCTCGCCGACGTCCGAGGACACCAAAGCCGGTGGCGTCACGCGGATCACGCGCTCACCGAGCCGCACGACCACTCCGGCGACATCGCGGCCGAGTGGCCCCAGCTGTAGCAGGCCGCCGGAGAAGGCGACCGAAACGTCGTCGTCACCGAAGTCGTGCGCCTGACCCCACCACCAGCGCTTCGGAAACCCTGCGCCCCAGTTGCGTTCGGAGTACCACCGGGCGTTGTCGAGTGTCCACACCTCGTCGCCGAATTCGACGGTGCCGCTTGCCTTTCCGCGGAGGCGGTAGGGATGCCAGTACTGGTTGAGGAACGGGATCGACGAGAAGACGCCGCCGCCGCCGAACGCCTTGGGCCAGACGAACGGATCCTCGAAGCGCATGTCGAGATGGACGTCGTCGAGGTCGATGCGAATCCGATCGGCGCTCACGGCCAACGTGCCCTTCGGGTCGCTCCCGGCTCGAACGGTGAACCGTGACTCGTCGGCCTCGGCGTCGTCCAGTGCCGCCGAACGCACGAGACCACTCGGATGCAGCGCGACGGCCACCGTGGCCCAGTCCCCATCCGGGTTGCGGTTCACGCTGCACAGCGCGACGACGACCCGCCCCGACGCGGCGTCGGTGACGCGCCAGAACCAGCCCTCCATCGCGGTTCCGTGCGTCGGCAGCGGGTCGCCGAACGGCACGTCCGCGCCACTGCGCCGGTAAGCGTTGATTGCCGCTGCCCGCAGACCCATCTCTTCCGCACCTCCGAGTGCCACCTTATGGGCAGCGAACCCAGCACGGTCTTTGGGCAGCCGCCCTGACCGTTCAATCGCGCGTCCTTCCCGCCGAGCGTGACGCCACTGCGAAAATTCGGCCGAGATTTCGCAGTGGCGTCACACTCGGCGGTGGCCGGCATGCCCGTGGAGCAAAATGCCCGAATGGTTTCTGACCGTCCCCTTCGGGGCACACGGCGCCCATGGCCTTCAAACTCACATACAGCGATGGACAAGCCGACGACTACGACGACTCCACCAAGTGGGCGGTCGAGGACGGCATTCTGAAGATGGGCCGCGAGTCCGGCGAGTGGACGGTTCTCGTGTCGCCAAGTCACTGGGCGACGATCGAGGTGCGGTCGGAGAAGGACGACGACCGCAAGGACGAGGACAAGGACAAGGACGACAGCGACAAGGACAAGGACGACAGCGACAAGGACAAGGACGACAAGGACGACGACGACAGCTGACCGGCGCTAGGCCAGCGACTGCATCCACGCGCGGTGCAGCGCCGCGTACCTGCCGCCGCTGCGCGCGACGAGTTCTTCGGGCGGCCCGTCCTCCACGATCCGGCCGTGGTCGAGAACCAGTACGCGGTCGGCGATCTGCACGGTCGAAAGCCGGTGCGCGATCACCAGGGCAGTGCGGCCGGCCAGCACGGTCTGCAGCGCACGCTGGACCATGCGCTCGCTGGGAACGTCCAGCGACGACGTCGCCTCGTCGAGTATCAGAACCGCCGGGTCGGCGAGAAACGCCCGGGCGAACGCGATCAGCTGGCGCTGTCCGGCCGAGAGCCGCCCGCCGCGCTTGGCGACGTCGGTGCCGTACCCGTCGGGCAGGGCGTCGACGAACCGGTCCGCCCCGACAGCTGTTGCGGCGGCACGTATTTCGCCGTCGGTGGCCTCGGGACGGCCGAAGCGGATGTTGTCGGCGACGGTACCGTCGAACATGAAGTTCTCCTGCGTGACCATCACGACGTGGCGCCGCAACGCCGTCTGCTCCAGGTCCCGCAGGTCCACGCCGTCGAGCGTCACCGATCCCGATGCCGGATCGTAGAACCGGGCGATCAGCTTGGCGATCGTCGTCTTGCCGGCACCCGTGGTCCCGACCAGCGCAACGGTCTGCCCCGCCGGAATTTTTAGCGAAAGGCTGGGCAGCACAGGGCGATCCGGCACGTAACCGAACCGGACATCGCGGAACTCGATGTCACCGCGGACATCGGTGAGCGGCACCGGCACCGAAGGGTCCTTGATTGCCGGCTGCTCGGCGAGTACGCCGGCCAGCTTCTCCAGCGCCGACGCGGCCGACTGGAAGGTGTTGAAGAACTGGGAGATCTCCTGCATGGGCTCGAAGAACATCCGCAGGTACAGCAGGAAGGCGGTCAGCGTGCCGATCGTCATCTGGCCGTGCAGCACCCGGTAGCCGCCGTAGAGCAGCACCACGCCGGTGGTGATGTTGCCGACCAGCTTGACGCCCGGCATGAAGACCGCCAGCAACTTGAAGGTCTTCTCGTTGATGTCCCGGTAGCGCTCCGCGACCTCGTCGAAAATCTCCTGGTTACGTGGTTCACGCCGGTACGCCTGCACCGCCTTGATGCCGGTCATGGTTTCGACGAACTGCACGATCACCAGCGCGGCGCTCTCGCGCACCTCGCGGTAGGTCTTGGACGACTCGCTGCGGAACCACCAGATCAGCGCCACCAGGATCGGAAACGCCGCCAAGCACATGAGCCCGAGCCGCCAGTCCAGCGTGACGAGCAGGATCGCGGTGCCGACGAGGGTCAGCGCCGCGGTGAGCAGGCTGTCGAAGCCCGTTTCGAGCATGTCCTGAATGGCCTCGACGTCGTTGGTGGATCGGCTGACCACCCGCCCGGACGTATAGCGGTCGTGGAACGCAATGTCGAGCCGCTGGAAATGGCGGAACACCTGGCGCCGCAGTTCCAGTAGCACCTTCTGCCCGATCCGCCCGGAGCGGTGCAGGAAGAACAGTCGGCTGACCGCCTGCACCAGCACGACACCGCAGAGGACGGCGACGATCAGCATCAGCGTGCGCGCCGACCCGCCGTCGACGATGGGTGGGATACCGTGGTCGATGCCGCGCCGGACGAGCAGCGGAACCGACAGGCGCGCAACGTTTTCCACGACCACGACGACGGCGAGGAACGTGACCGCGACGCGAAAGGGCCGCAACAGCGAGCCGAGCAGCTCCCGCGCTTCGCGTCGCCGCGGGACGCGCTCGTCCACCGGCAGGTCGTCGAACCGGCCGCGCCACTCCTCTTCGGGCATTTCGACAGGTTGGGTGTCGGTAGCGGTCATCGACGCTGACCCTCCGAGGCGACGAAGCCGCGTTCGGCGCACGCGGCGTCGGTGGCCTCCCGCTCGTCGTGGGTGTGCCACAGCCGGCTGCGCCGCTCGTCGTCCTCCCAGGTACAGCTGCGCTCGGCGGCGTCGTCGAGTTCGTCGTCGGCCGCCAGGAGGTAGCGGTACTGCGGGACGGTGGCGAGCAGTTCGCCGTGGGTGCCCACGTGGGTGATGGTGCCGCCTGCGTCCGTCTGGCCGAGCAGCGCCACCTTGTCGGCCAGCAGTACGGTCGACGCCCGGTGCGCGACGACGATGCCGGTCACCGAATGCAGTACTCGTCGCAGCGCCTCTTCGACGATCGCCTCGGTGTGCACGTCCAGCGCGGACAGTGTGTCGTCGAGGACAAGGATCTTCGGGGCGGCCAGGATCGCCCGCGCCAGCGACAGCCGTTGGCGCTGCCCGCCGGACAGGCTCATGCCCTGCTCGCCGATACGGGTGTCCAGGCCGAACGGCAGGTCGTAGACGAACTGTGCGGCGGCGACGTCGATCGCCTGGGCCAACTGCTCGTCCGTTGCGTCCGGCCGCCCCAGGCGCAGGTTTTCGGCCACCGACATCGAGAACAGCGTCGGGTCCTCGAACGCGGTGGCCACCGTCTGCCGCAGGGCCTGAAGCGACAGGTCGCGGATGTCCTGGCCGTCGATGCGGATCTCGCCCTCGGTGACGTCGTACAGCCGTGACAGCAGCGCCGCCAGCACCGACTTGCCCGAGCCGGTCGACCCGACCAGTGCGAGCGTCTCACCCGGCTCGACGGTGACGGTGACGTGACGCAGAACCCAGTTGTCCGGCTCGGCGGACGGCACCGGCTTGCCGGCGTCGGGGAACTTGAAGCCGACGTCGACGAGCTCCAACCGCCCGCCCCGGAGAGCATCGGAGTTCGGGCCGTCCGTGATTTCCCTTGGTGCGTCGAAGATTTCGGCAATCCGGTTTGCGGCGGTGAACGACTCCTGCGTCATCGACAGCAGGAAGCCCAACGAGGCGATGGGCCACACCAGCGAGAGCATCATCGTGATGAACGCCACCAGCGTCCCCAGCGTGACGAATCCGTGGCCGGCGGCGTACGCACCGAAGCCCAGCACGACGATCAAGGTGAGGTTGGGGATGACCTCCAGCAGGGTCCAGAATTTCGCCGACACCGAAACCCGCTCGACCTGTGTGTCGTAGAGGTCGGTCAGCTGGTCGTCGAATCGCTCGAAGACGTGGTCCTCGCGACCGAAGGACTTGACCACCCGCAGCCCCAGCGCGGCCTCTTCGACATGGGTGGCGACGTGGCCGGACTGGTCCTGAGCCAGCCGGGACAACCGGATGTACTCCTTCTGGAAGTGCAGCACGGTCGCCGCGATCGGCACCACCGACAGCAGCACCACCACGCCCAGCGGCCAGAACATCGCGAGCAGGATGGCGGTCACCACCGTGATCTGAAGCCCGTTGAGAATCAGGAAGATCAGCCCGAACGACAGGAAGCGCCGAATTGTGCTCAAATCGTTCATGATTCGCGACAGCAGCTGGCCGGACTGCCAACGGCCGTGGAACGACATCGGCAGGATCTGCAGCCGGGCATACAGGTCCTTGCGGATGTCGGCCTCCACACCCATCGTGGCCCGCGACACCAGCCAGCGCCGGATGAACCACAGGACCGCCTCGGAGACGCCGACCGCCGTCGCCGCCGCGCCGAGCAGCCACAGGGCCTGCTGGTCCTGATGGCGCACCGGCCCGTCGATCACCGCCTTGGTCATCAGCGGGATCGCCACGGTGGCCACCAGGCTGGCGATGGCCACGAGGACCATCGAAATCCACCGCGCACGGTATGGCATCAGGTACGGCAGCAGCCGCCGCAGATCCGAGCCAGGTCGCGTGCGTGCCGGTGGCGGCGCTATTGCGGGCGCCGACCGCAAACTCGAATTCGACGATTCATCCACGACTTGATCATTCTTCCCACTGCAAGCAACTGATAATCAGGTTCAGTTATGCCTGCTCGGCGAGCCGCCTGAGGTTTGACAGTCGACGACGTGACGCCGGTTCTGCATCACGACATTCATCGGGCAGGGGGCATACCAGCCGCCGCCCGCGGGTAGCCGTGACGGGACCGAAGCGAACGGAGGAAACGATGCGCGCCGAAGAAGGCGACGAAACGATCGAAGAACTGGCAGCCGACGCGAAACAGTCGCAGAAGAAGGTCGACGAAGCGGTCGACGGCGACGAGACCGCACGGCGCCGCACGGACGGCCAGTAGACCGCTAGCCCCAGATGCGCAGCGCTGCGCCGATCGCCAGTCCGAGCACCAGCAGCGCGCCCGCCAGACGAACGTGCAGAAATGCCAGCGCCGCGTACCACAACGGCCAGATGGGGAAGTTCGGCGGCGGCTCCGGCGGCGGCGGCTTGCGGAAGTACGGCCACACCTTGACTAGCCGCGGCACGGCCAGCACCACGAGCGATGCCGGCCACGGCATCGCGCCGACCGCCACGCAGACCGCGACGAGCACATAGAAGCCGACCATCATCGCCAGCGTCCCCGCCCGGGCGCGGGACTCGCCGAGAATCACCGGCACGGTCCTGATTGCCAGCGGTGCGTCGTAGGGAATCTTGTCGGTGTGCTTGCCCATCAACACCGTTGTGCACAGCAGGCCATAAGGCAGCGACGCGAGCAGAACCTGCCAGCCGACGGTCCCGACGGCCGAGTAGTAGGTGCCGCACACCATCAGCGGGCCCCACACGACGAACACGTCCGGCTCGCCGAGGCCGCGCTTCTTCAGCCGCAGCGGCGGCGCCGTGTAGGCGACACTGAGCACAAACCCGCCGAGAGCGAACGCCACCACCGGCCAGCCGCGCGCCCACGTCAGCACGACCAGGATCGCCAGGTCTGCCAGGTTGACGACCAGGATCGCCGCGAGCAGAGTGCGGCGCGACACCAGCCCCGACAGCACCGGGTGGGGTGCGTACAGTGCGCGCGGGTAGCTCTCGCTGTCGGTGCCGACCTGCGTGTCGAACAGGTCGTTCATCAGGTTGTTGGCGACATGTGCCAGCACGATCCCGACCACAGCCAGCACCAGCCAGCGCCAGTCCAGGCCCGGCTCGCCGATCGCGAGCAGCGCGGCCACCAACCCCGCGAAGAGCGTCATCGGCAGCACCGCGGCGCGGGTGACCACGATCCAGCGCGTCACCGCATCGGCGGGTCCGCCCGGCGGCGGGTTGGTGGTGTTGAGTGCGTACATCCAGGACCTGATGCGCGACCGCGACTTCACCTCGGCCATGGTCTTCAGGGTAGGCCTGCTGCCTGCCCCTCTCCGGTGATTTTCGGCAGTGACTTGACGAGTTGGCAGCGGGTCCGCTCCGCAGACAAGCCCTTGATCCGGTCGATCAGCCCGGGAAGGACGTCGGCCACACCTACGCCATGCCGCTGGCTGCTGCGGGGATGAAGATCGATTTCAAGGGCCCGACGATCGGCACCGTAAGGTGCCGGATGTGACGAGACCACCAGCCAAGCGCACCGACTTGGTGCTGTCGGGCGGCGGCGTCAAGGGCATCGGCCTGGTCGGTGCCGTCGTCGCGCTGATGGACGCCGGTTACACCGCTGAACGCGTGTCGGGAACGTCGGCCGGCTCGATCGTCGGAGCAATCGTCGCCGCCGCCTCGCAGGGCCAGCAGATGACCGGCGCCGAGGTCAAGCGGCTCGCGCTCAGCCTGGACTACGGCAAGTTCCTCGACCCCGGCCCGATCGAGCGCGTCCCACTCATCGGCCCGTCGCTGGCGGTGGCCCGCGGCAGCGGCATCTACCGCGGCGACTATGCACACGACTGGGTACGGAGTCAGCTGAAAGCTCTGGGGGTCAGCACATTCGGCGACTTGGCCATCGAAGATCCGGAGCTCCCCACGGAGCAGCGCTACAGGCTGGTGGTCACCGTCGCCGACGTGACGACGGGCCAGCTGGTGCGGCTGCCGTGGGATTACCGCCGCGTCTACGGCGTCGACCCCGACCATCAGCCTGTCGCGGACGCGGTGCGGGCCTCGATGTCGATCCCGTTCATCTTCCGGCCGGTGACACTCACGTCGGCCACCGGCTTGAAGTCGACGCTGGTGGACGGCGGCATCCTGTCCAACTTCCCGATCGACTCACTGGACAGAGCCGACGGCAAGAAACCGCGCTGGCCCACCTTCGGAGTCACCGTGTTGCCGAACCTGCCTGAAGGCAATGACAAGGTGATTCCCGCGCTGTCACCGCTGCGGGTGCTCGGTCCGCCGCACCTGCTCGAAGAAGTGATCACCACCGTGCTCGTCGGCCGCGACCAGGCCTACCTGAACCAGCCCTGGGTCAGTGCCCGCGCGATTCGCGTCGACTCGACCGAGGTCGGCTTCCTCGACTTCGACATCTCCGATGCACAGGTGGAAGCCCTCTACCAGAAGGGGTACGACGCCGCTGAGACGTTTCTGAAGTCTTGGGACTTTCGGGAGTACCTTCGTAACTTCCGATGACAGCGATTTCGGCGCGCATACAGTCGGTCATCGACCGCTAGCGCGCCGAAATCCCCTGCAGGAGACTCGATGGCCGAACTCGACGCACGCGA
>JBAPQQ010000408.1:0-7162 GCA_049280695.1 Mycobacterium sp. | reverse complement strand
GCCGGCTCCGGCGGAACCGCAGGCCCCGGCGGCATCGCCGGACGCCGCGCCCGCCTCCGCCACATTCGGGCCCGACACCCCCCCGACACAGGAGTTCATGTATCCCTCGATCGGCAACGGCTGCCTCGCCGACGGCGGCAACGTGATCGCGACCGCGATGTCGGTGGCCGGCCCCGCGTCCATCCCCAAGCCCGGGCCGAAGGCCGGCCAGACCGCGTATGTGTTCACCGCGATCGGCACACCCGGGCCGGCGCCGGAGCAGAAGCTTCCGCTGAACGTCACCTGGGTGAACCTGACGAACGGTAGGTCGGGCAGTGCGACGCTGAAGCCCAACCCCGAAATCAACCCCAACGGCCCCACCACGCTGGTGGCGATCGCCGACACCGGATCGGGCAGCATCATGTCGACGATCTTCGGTCAGGTCACCACCGTCGAGAAGCAGTGCACGTTCCTGCCGACGATCGGCTCAACCGTCGTCCCGTAGCGGGCCCACCTCAACGCAAACCCGCGTCAGTACGCCATGAAGAGAATGGCATCCCGGTCGTAGTCGCGGCCGGGGTGAGACTCGGACAGGTGAGCCTGTGCCTTCTCGACCAGGTCGTCCTCGTCCTTGCCGGTGATCGCCTCGCCGCACGGACAGTTCAGGTGTGTCTTCATCGGCTAACCCTTCTACTCCTTCTTTCCGGCTGCCTTCATCTGCTTCTTGTACGAGCGCACCTTCTCGAGCGATCCGGCGTCGACGACGTCGGCGACGGACACATGGGTACCCGCCTCGCCGTAATCCCCCGCGGCGGCGCGCCAGCCCTTCGGAGTGACCCCGTACTGCTTGCCCAGCAGCGCCAGGAAGATGCGCGCCTTCTGCTCGCCGAAGCCCGGCAGCGCCCTCAGTCGGCGCAACACCTCGGCCGCGTCGGGTTCGCCCTGTGTCCACAGCACGGCGGCGTCGCCGTCGTAGCGGTCCACGATCTCGTGGGCCAGCGCTTGGATCCGCTTGGCCATCGAACCCGGAAAGCGGTGCACCGCAGGGCGTGCCGAACACAGCGCGGCGAACTTCTCCGGGTCGTAGTCGGCGATCTGGCGAGCGTCGATGCCGCCGATGCGGTCAGCGATCTTCTTCGGCCCGGCGAACGCGGTCTCCATCGGCACCTGTTGGTCGAGCAGCATGCCGATCAGAAGAGCCATCGGATTGTCGTCGAGCAGCGCGTCGGCCGCCGGATCGAATACCAACTGCAGTTTCGGCACTCCGCCAGTCTAGGACTGGACGAGATTGGCATCAGGTCATCAGGAGTTCCGGAACGTTCCGCTGGGGACATGTCAGCGCCCACGCCCTGATGGTCAACTCGGTCTCCGGGGTGCCGGATCGGAGCGCGGCGAGCATCGCGCCTGGATCGAACGACGGCCCGAAAGGGTCGCGGCGATAGTCATCGTCCCCGCACATGTAGGCGGTGGCTTCGTCGGGTGCCATGTTGTCGATCTGTAATTCGACCATGTTGCCATCGGGATCGCGGTCGTACAGGGACGTCGTCGGCCCGTGCTGCACCGGCACGTGAGGCTGAATACCCGATTCCTTCAATGTTTCGTACTTCGCGAGAAGGCTCTCCAAGCTGGCGAAGGTGTAGGCCGAATGTGCCAGGCCAACGGTCGTCGAGTTGCGAGGAGTTGCGGAGGGCGGCAACTGAACTATCGCCCAGGCGGTGGTGTTCCTCGTCGAAGGTCATGACGACAGAAACTCGTTCTCGTACACGATGTGGGCGTCGAGGACTCTGAGGTACCAGTCCCTCATGACCGCAAGTTGCGTTGTTTGCAGAACCAGGTGTGCAAGTCGCTTATCGGCGCCCATAACCGCTCCCGTTGTCCGTTCGGCTGAATACTGGCACACAGCATCACGAGAACGACGTGATTCAGATTGATCAGCTAGTCGAACGATGATGGCCTTCTCAGGACCTAAACAACGGAGACGCGATGGTCGAAAAGGACACGTGGAGATTGCGTTGCCGCAGTTGCAATCGTCACTTGCTGGTCGAGCAGCAAGCCGCGACGGGACAGGTGGGTCCCGGCTAACCGCTCTTGCGGCGGAACTCCCGGCGGTGTTCCGCCGGCCCGTGCCTACGAGGCTGCTTGTCGCCGGCGTCCTTGTGCTGCTCGCCGCCGGCCGCGCGCGCGTTCTTGCGGTCCAGCGCCTCGCGGAACTTGCGCTTGGTGTCGTCCTCCGCTGCCATAGCCGAAGGCTAACGAAGCTAGCGGACTCCCGGCGGCATTCCGTAGAGGTGGGAGATCGGCATCCGCATCAGCACCCGCCGGTCGGTGACCATCGCGCGGCGATAATCGTCCCAGTCCGGATGCTCGCCGGCGATGTTGCGGTACAACGCAATCAGCGCCTCCACGGTGTCGTCGTGCGGGTCGGCGGCCGGCGGGCTCAACTCGGCGGTACCTTCGGCGACCGCGTACGACCAGCCGTCGTCCGCGCTGACGTGAATCGAGGCCCGAGGATCTCGGCGCAGGTTGCGGGTCTTGGCGCGCGGCTCGGTGATGGACACCTCGATAACCGCTCTGCGCGGGTCGAAGTGATACGACACGTTCGACAGCTGCGGGCGCCCGTCGCGCTTGATCGTGGCGAGCACGCCCAGCGAGTTCCCGCTGATCACGGCCAACAGCTTGTCGTCGAATGCCTGCGGTGCCATGCCTGTGAGCCTACGTCGGCGTTCTCGTGAGCACGTCGATGGACGTCGAGGCAGTGCTCCGCGGTGGCAATCCGCGCAGTCTCGGCCGTCCGGGCAAGTGATTCGGACACGCCAGCAGCACCCGCAAGCTGCTGGCCGACCCTACGATCAGGCCATGACCCGCTATGCCGCTTTCCTGCGCGGCGTCAACGTCGGCGGGGTCAACCTGAAGATGGCCGACGTCGCCGAGGCGCTCACCCAAGCCGGTTTCAGCAACGTCACGACGATCCTCGCGAGCGGCAATGTGCTGCTCGAATCCCGCTCGAAAACCCCGGCTGTGCGCAAGACGGCCGAAGCGGCGCTGAGAGAGGCGTTCGGCTACGACGCGTGGGTGCTGGCCTACGACATCGACACCGTGGCCGAGATATCCGAGAACTACCCATTCGAACGCGAAGTGCCCGACACGCACTCCTACGTGACGTTCGTGTCCGACCCCGGCGTGCTCGACGAACTGGCCGCTCTGATACCCGGTGCCGACGAACGGATCCAGCCCGGCGAAGGCGTGATCTATTGGCAAGTGCCGCGATCGAAATCGCTCGAGAGCGCGATGGGCAAGACCATGGGCAAGAAGCGCTACAAGTCGTCGACCACCACCCGCAATCTGCGCACCCTCGACAAGGTGCTGCGCCGGTAGAGTGGCGCCACCATGACCTCTGTTAACGGCCATCGCGCCGACGCGACGACCTTGACCGGCGTGTCCGAGACTGCGCTGCTGACGCTGAACGTCCGGGCCAAGGAGGCCCGCCGGCGCGGCGCCATCCTCGACGACCCGATGGCTGTCAAGCTTCGCGACTCGATCGACTTCGACTTCGCCAAATTCGGGTTGTCCAACCGCCAGGACGTCGCGCTGCGAGCACTCGCGTTCGACAACAACGCCCGCCGCTATCTCGCCGCCCATCCGCGCGCCACCGTCGTGGCACTGGCCGAGGGACTGCAGACCAGCTTCTGGCGGCTCGACACACCGGGTAACGAATTCCGTTGGCTCACAGTCGATTTGCCACCAGTCGTCGAGCTGCGCCGACGGCTGCTGCCGCGGTCTCCGCGTATCGCCGAACGAGCACAGTCGGCGCTGGACTTCTCGTGGATGGACCACGTCGACCCTGCGCATGGCGTCTTCGTCACCGCCGAGGGGCTGCTCATGTATCTGCAGCCGGACGAGGCGATGGGGCTGATCACTGAATGCGCCCGGCGCTTCCCCGGCGGACAGATGATGTTCGACCTTCCGCCGCGATGGGTCTCCAAGATCACCCGCAACGGTTTCCGTGCGTCGCTGCGCTACCGGGTGCCGCCCATGCCGTTCGGTCTGTCGGTGGCCGAGATCGCCGACCTCGTCAAAACCGTGCCGGGAATCCGTGCCGTGCACGACATGCCGCTGCCCCGTGGCCGCGGCCCGGTTTTCAACCTGCTGCTGTGGACCATGCAGCGGCTTCCGTTGTTCGACCCGGTCCGGCCGACGCTCACCCTGCTCGAGTTCGGCTAGTCCGTCTGCTCTTCGCGCGAGCCGCTCGTCGCCGACGCGCCGAACGCCGCCTCGACATAGCGCAGCGCCTCGGCCGGCCCGACGCCCAATGCCCTGGCGGTGTCGACGTAGCGGCGCGCGGAAGCGACCATCCGCGCGTCACCGGGATCTGTGCCGCAGACGAATGTGCCCGCCCGGCCGCGGGTTTCGACCATGCCGGCGCTCTCGAGCTCGCGGTAGGTCCGGGCAACGGTGTTCACCGCCAGCCCCAACCGCCCGGCGAGCCCACGCACCGTCGGCAACCGCGCCCCGGCGGGCAGCCGCCCGTCCCGGATACCGTCGATGATCTGGGTTCTGAGTTGGTCGAACAGCGGTGTGCCCGCCGTCGCGTCCAGCCGCACCCAGTCGGCCAACTCGGACACCAGCTCAAGATAGCGCGCGCTGCAGCTACCTTGGAGCTGTGCGCGTGACGGTGCTCAGCGGAGCAGGAATGTCGGCCGAGAGTGGGGTCGCGACGTTCCGTGACGCCCACACCGGGCTGTGGGAAACCTTCGACCCCGAGGAGCTCGCGAGCCCCGGGGCGTGGCAGCGGCAGCCCGACGTCGTATGGGCTTGGTATCTGTGGCGGCACCACCTGGTGCGAGGGGTGCAACCCAACGAAGGGCATTACGCGCTGGCCGAGTGGCAGAACCATGCGGACGTCCACGTCGTCACCCAGAACATCGACAACCTGCATGAACGGGCAGGCAGCCGGCATGTCGCACACCTTCACGGCAGCCTGTTCGACTTCCGCTGCTCGCGTTGCGGCGGGCATTATCAGAGCGAGCTGCCCGACATGCCCGAGCCGGTGGAGGCGGTCGACCCGCCGCTTTGTGAGTGCGGTGGTCACATCCGGCCGGGAGTGGTGTGGTTCGGTGAGGCACTTCCCGACGAGCCGTGGCAGCGGGCCGTCGACGCGGTGGCCGGCGCGGACGTGGTCGTGGTGGTGGGCACGTCCGGGATCGTCTACCCGGCGGCAGGGCTGCCGTCGGCCGCGCTGGCGCAGGGAATCCCCGTCGTCGAGGTCAATCCGGACTCCACCCCGCTGTCGAGCGTCGCCACGCTCACCGTGCGCGACACCGCCGCGAAAGCGCTGCCCCGCCTGCTGGACCGGCTCGACGAGCTGCTCGGCTGAGCGGCTACGCGGGCCGGACGGCCCGTCCCAGCGCGAGCTCCGAAACCGGCAACGGCACCCATGCGGGCAGCGTCCAGACGTGACGGGCGGTCTGCTGGACAAATCCGGCGTCGACCATCGCACGCTCGGTGTGGCGGTGGGTGTGGCAGTTGCCGCCCAGCTTCGGCCAGATGGTGGCGTCCGCAACACGCTGCAGGCGGCCACGGGCGCCGCGGCTGGCCACGTGCTCAAGGTAGCGCAGTTCGCCGCCCGGTCGCAGGATCGAAAACAGTTCCCGCAGAACGTCGTCCTGATCGTGCACCGAGCACAGCACCAGCGAGCAGACCACGGCGTCGAACGGCGCACCCGGCTCGAGATCCTCGACGGCGCAGTCCATCACGGTGACGGGTACGGGCGGTGTTTCGGCGGTTCTGTGCGCGATCGCGCTCAGCCGCGGTTCCGGCTCGTCCGCGACCACCTCTTCGACGGCGGTCGGATAGTGCACGAAGTTGGTGCCGGTGCCCGCGCCGACCTCCAGCACGCGGCCCGACAGGCCCGCGAGGTTTTCGTCCCTGAGCTTGCGCAGCGACCCCGGCTCGTGCCGGGACAGCACCGTCCACGTGCGCGCGAAGAACGGGTGATCGACGTGGGTGCTAGTCATCTTGTCCTTTGAGCTTCATGATCGCGCTGATGGCGTCCTGCGGGCAGGTGTCGTAACCGATTATTCCGCTCACGATCTGGCCGCAGCACACCGCCCGGAGCACGCGGTCGGTGAACGCCTCCACGTCGCCCCACGGCAGGTACGGCTTGGCGATCAGCAGCGCCGCCACCCCGTGCGCCGCCGTCCACATCTCCAGCGCGATCTGGGTGGCGTCACCCGGGACATAGATGCCCTCGTCCATCAGGGTCTGCACCGAAGCGCGCATGTGCACGAAAGCCGAACTGTTCAGAGTCACGTCGACGTCACTGCCGGGCCGACCCTCGCTCATCGCCGCGATGCGGTACAACTCAGGTGTCTGCAGCGCGAACTGCACATAGGCCTGCCCTTGCGCACGCAGGACGCCCAACGCGGTGGTCTGTCCGGCGGTTGCCCGTTGCATCTGTTCGTCGAGCTTTTCGAAATAGCGGGCACACACCGCGTCCAGCAGCGCGTCCTTATCCGTGAAGTGCAGATAGATCGACGGCGGCGTGACGCCGACGCGCTGGGCCACCGAGCGAATCGACACCGCTTTGGCGTGACCGGTTTCCAGCAGCAGCTCGGTCGCGGCATCCAGGATCTCGTCTCGCAGCTGGTCGCCGAAACCGCGAGGCGCCCGGCGCCTGCGGTCGGTGCTACGAGCGGGTCTCGACATGCTGCCCAGTCTGTCTCATCGCCGGCGTGGGTTCGCCCGAGGCCTCGCTGATCCCGATGCGGGTATGCAACCGCGCCAACGGCTTGGGTGCCCACCAGTTCAGCCGGCCCAGAACGTGCATGAACGCCGGCACCAGCAGCATCCGCACCAGCGTGGCGTCCACCAGAATCGCGAGCGTCAACCCGACCCCGAACATGCGCATGAACGCCACCTGCGCCGCCATCAGCGCCGCGAACGAGATCGACATCAGAAGCGCCGCAGCCGTGATCACCCGGCCGGTGCGGGCCAGGCCGAGCGCGACGCTTTCGTCGTTCTCGGTTTCCCCCGATTTCAGCCAGTACTCCCTGATCCGGGAGATCAGGAACACCTCGTAGTCCATCGACAGCCCGAACGCGATGCAGAACAACAGCACCGGCATGTTCGCTACGAGCGTGCCGGTGGGCGTGGTCCCGAATGCGCCGAGGTGGCCGTCCTGGAA
>JBAPQQ010000407.1:0-2145 GCA_049280695.1 Mycobacterium sp. | reverse complement strand
CGCCGACGCAGCCGACGCGGCCGAGGACGCGCCGCGGGCGGCGATGACCGCCGCCCCGCGCTTGGCCACGGTGGGGATGAAGTCGTTCTCGATCCAGTTCTGGTCGTTGACCACTTCTGCGGCGTTCTTGCCACCGATCTCGGCGTGGAACACGTCGGGGTACTGAGTGGTGGAGTGGTTGCCCCAGATCGTCATCTTCTTGATGTCGGTGACCGCGACACCGGCCTTCTTGGCCAGCTGGCTGATCGCACGGTTGTGGTCGAGGCGGGTCAGCGCGGAGAAGCGCTCCCGCGGGATCTCGGGCGCGTTGCTCATCGCGATCAGCGCATTGGTGTTGGCCGGGTTGCCGGTTACTCCGATGCGAATGTCTTCGGCGGCAACGTCGTTGAGCGCCTTGCCCTGTGCGGTGAAGATGGCGCCGTTGGCCTCCAGCAGGTCGCTGCGCTCCATGCCCGGACCGCGCGGGCGGGCCCCGACCAGGAGCGCCAGGTTCGCACCGTCGAAGATCTTGGTGGGGTCGGCGCCGATCTCCACGCCGGCCAGCGACGGGAACGCGCAGTCGTCGAGCTCCATCACGACACCTTCGAGCGCCTTCAGCGCGGGCTCGATCTCGAGCAGGCGCAGCTCGATCGGACGGTCGGGCCCGAGCAGCGCGCCGCTGGCCAAGCGGAACAGCAGGCTGTAGCCGATCTGGCCGGCCGCGCCGGTGACGGCGACCTTGAGGGGAGTTGTGCTCACGTCAGGTTGCTCCTCGTCGGGGATGGGTTCGGGACGAAACTAGCGCACGGACGCCGGCGAGTGATCTCCGGCCACGTTCGGTGGCGAGCGTGCGCGCAATGCCGCCCTCACCGGCGTGTCGTCCCCCGCAATCGGGGGTACCCCCAGACCCCACGCACGTTCGCGGCGGAGGCGTAGCATTGACCGTCGCCTCGACCTGAGCAGCGACGGGAGGTGTCCCGATGCCGTCGTTCCGGTCGTTGCCTCCATCCCTTCGGCCGGTCGTGCGGACCAAAAGCCCCATTCCTGACGCGCGGTCCATTCACGTGCCTGTCGCCCACGCGATGGTGGATTGCGGCATCTACCAGGACGGTCACCGGTTGCCGGGCAAGTACACGCACTCGGCTGCCCTCGCGAAGGTGCGCGAGCTCGAGCGGTCCGGCACCGAAGCCTTCGTGTGGATCGGCCTGCACGAGCCCGACGATCACCAGATGCAGACGGTCGCCGACGTGTTCGGCCTGCACGAGCTCGCGGTCGAAGACGCAGTGCACGCCCACCAGAGACCGAAGCTGGAACGTTACGACGAGACGTTGTTCATGGTGGTCAAGACCGTGAAGTACGTCGAGCACGAGTCGATGGCCAACGCGCGCGAGGTCGTCGAAACCGGCGAGATCATGATCTTCGTCGGGCGCGACTTCGTCGTCACCGTCCGCCACGGCGACTTCAGCGGGCTCGCCGGGGTGCGCAAGAGGCTGGAAACCTCACCGGCCACATTGAAGCTGGGCCCGTACGCGGTGATGCATGCGATCGCCGACCATGTGGTCGACCACTATCTGGAAGTCACCCACATGATCGAAGTCGACGTCGACTCGATGGAGGTGGAGGTCTTCTCGCCGCGCAAGCACACCAACATCGAAAGCATCTACCTGCTCAAGCGCGAAGTCGCCGAACTGCGGCGGTCAGTGGGCCCGCTGACGCTCGCGTTGCAGCGGCTGGCCACCGACAACAACGACCTCGTCTCGATCGAGGTCCGGCGATACATGCGTGACGTGCTCGACCACAACATCCAAGCGTCGGACCGGATCGTCAGCTATGACGACATGCTGAGCTCGCTGGTGCAGGCCGCGCTCGGCAAGGTGGCCATGCAGCAGAACGTCGACATGCGCAAGATTTCGGCGTGGGTGGCCATCGCCGCGGTGCCCACCGCGGTGGCCGGCATCTACGGGATGAACTTCGAGCACATGCCGGAACTCAAGGCGACATGGGGCTATCCGGCGGTGCTGGCGTTCATGTTCGTCGTCTGCTTCACGCTGTACCGGATTTTCCGCCGCAACGAGTGGCTCTAGCGCGGTAGCGCCGCAGACCTGTTCGGATCGAGCACGTCGACGCCGTCCTCCCGCCACGCCTTGCGCATCGCGTCGACACCCT
>JBAPQQ010000406.1:0-1869 GCA_049280695.1 Mycobacterium sp. | reverse complement strand
GCACCCACCAGGCGCCCGGCCGTGGCACCGTGACGCCGCGGGTGCCCCGATCTTCGGCGGCCGGTGCCGGAGACGGCGCCTCGACGGTCACGGCGCTGCCGGGGCCGGTGCGGCCGGCGTCAATCCGGGAACAGGACCGGTAATCGCGGTGACCTTGTCGATCAAGTCCTGCGGTGTCGTGGCCTCGGCGAACTTGAACTCCTCGCCGTTGACGCGGATGGTCGGCGTGTACTCGATGCCGGTGGCCTTCACCATGCCCTGCACCATCGCCGTGTACTTGCCGTCGTTGATGCAGTCGGTCAGCGCCTGGCTCTGTACGCCGGCTAACCGCGCGGCCTCGATCAGCTGGTCGTTGGTCAGAAACGGCCCGGAGACTTCGTCGGCCTGTTGGGTGAACAGCGCGCTGTGGAAGCGCCGGAACGCATCCTTGGCCGGCGACGGATCGGCGTCGGCGACGCAGTAGGCGGCAGCGCCGGCTCGTGACGAGTAGTACTGCCGCTGCTTGGTGTCCAGCGGCGCGAGCGCCACCATGTGGTAGTCGGCCTGCACCGCGCCGGTGTCGATCAGCTGGTTGACGGTCGAGCCCAGGCGGCGTTCGAAGTCACCGCAGTGTGGACACAGGAAGTCTTCGTACATCGACAGCACGACCTTCGGCTTGCCTGCGGGATCCTTGACCAGCTTGTCGGGCACTGCCGCCGAGATCGACCGCACCTCGCCGGCGGGCGGGCCGTCCTTGCCGGCTTCGGGCTGCCACGGTTTGAGGATCAGCAGCAGCATGCCGACGGCGAAGAGGACGACTACGACGATCAACCCGCCTTGGATCAGGAAGTTGCGACGACGGTCGGCGGCCTTGAGGTCATAGCGCTTGGGTTTGTTCGCCACGCCGTCAGACTACCGGCGACGCGATTCCGGACCCGCTCAGATGTAGCAGAGGTGTGCCCGCAGCGCGGACACGATCTCGGCCATCGCGACCGCGCTGCCGCCGCCCAGTGGCCAGTAGTTGCAGAAGGCGTGTATCAGCGTCGGCATCTGGCGATGGTCGACGGTCACGCCGGCGTCGCGCAGCGCGCTGGCGTAAGCGTCGCCCTCGTCGCGCAGTGGGTCGAAGCCCGCGGTGATCACGAGCGCGCGCGGCAGCCCGGCCAGGTCGTCGGCCAGCAGCGGAGACACCACCGGATCGGTGACGTCGAGCGGCGAGGTCCCGACGTACTGCTCTCGGCACCACACCAGGTCGTGTGCCGTGAGGAAGTATCCGCTGGCGAACAGCGCCCGTGACGTCGTGGCTCCGCGCTGGTCGGTGACCGGATACAGCAGCAGCTGCAGCGCGGGCGGCACGCCGTCGTCGCGGCCCAGCCGGGAGATCACCGTCGACAGGTTGCCGCCGGCGCTGTCGCCGCCGACGGCCACCACACCGGGCTGGGTGCCCAGCTCCTCGCCGTGCTCCAGGGCCCACCGGTAGGCGGCGTAGCAGTCGTCGACGGCGGCCGGTGCGGGATGCTCGGGGGCCAGCCGGTAGTCCACCGACAGCACGTGGATTCCCGCGTTACGGCAGAGGAAGCGGCACACGTTGTCGTGGCTGTCGAGGTCGCCGACCACCCAGCCGCCACCGTGGATGTAGATCAGCAGAGGGCGGATGTCGTCGTTGGGCGGCCGATAGTGGCGGGCCGGGATGGGACCGCCCGGTCCCGGAATCGAGAGCGCGGTGACGTTGCCGACCGGCAGCGGATTGCGGTCGATGGTCGCTGCCATGCTGCGGATCCGCTGACGGGAGTATTCGACGTCCTCGCGGGCAGTCAGATCGGCTTCCCCGGACAGCTTCAGCGTGTTCAGGGCCAGCTGAAGCGTCGGATCGAGCGTATTGCCGTCGAT
>JBAPQQ010000405.1:0-2424 GCA_049280695.1 Mycobacterium sp. | reverse complement strand
GCCTTCGGGCGCGGGACCGCGGGTGAAGAGGACGCTGACGGCCACGGGGTTGCGGCAGCTGATCGCGTTCATCTCGCGGATGACTGCGGCCGACCGCGCCGAACTGGAAGGAGTGAGCGCCGAGCGGTCGCCACAGATCGTGGCGGGAGCTCTGGTTGCAGAGGCGAGCATGAAAGCTCTGTCAATAGAATCGCTCGACATTTGTCCGTGGGCGTTGCGGGAGGGCCTTATTCTGCGGAAACTCGACAGCGAAGCTGATGGAACAGCGCTCGTGGAGACTTCCGTGCAGGATGCGGGTCGCAGCGGCGCCAAACGACGAGCAGGCGACTCTCGATGACAGGACCACACGACAACTCCGACACCCGGCCGATTTCGGTCGCGGAGTTGCTGGCCCGCAATGGGACCATCGGGGCGCCACCCGTCGCCGGCCGTCGTCGTCGTCGCCGCGGCAACGCCGACGCCGTGACGGTCGCCGAGCTCACCGGCGAGATTCCGGTCATCCGGGACGAGGAGCCGGCTGCCGAGCAAGAGCAGGCGCCGGAGCCGACGGACGGCGTCACCGAGACCGTTGGAGAGCCTGAGCCGGAGGTCACACCCGAGGCGGAACCCGAAGGTCAGAGCGAGACCGCCGAGGCCGCCGCCGAGGAGCATGACGTCCAAGCCCCCGACCAGGCCCCCGACCAAGGCGACGACCTCGACGCGGACGTGTCCGCCGAGGAGATGCTGCCCGACCACGTCGACGTCGAATTCGACGAGGACGCCGACGAAAACGACGCCGCGGTCGCGGTGGAGGAAAGCGACGAGAAGCCGTCGTACCTGGATGCCGTGCATGAGCCGCTGTTCGGCGGGCGGACCGGCGAGGACCTGACCCGCGACGGCGCGGCCAGCCAAACCGTCACCGAACTGCCCGAGGTGCCTGCGGAGACCACCTCCGCCGAGGACCACGAGGAGGCGCTGCCGCCCACCCGGCTGCAGCAGGTCGGCCGGGGCGCGTTGGTGGTGCTGCAGTCGATCCTCGCGGTGGCGTTCGGCGCCGGGCTTTTCATCGCGTTCGACGAGCTCTGGAGGTGGAACAAGATCGTGGCGCTGGTGTTGTCGGTGCTCGTGATCCTCGGCCTCGTCGTCGCCGTCCGCATCGTCCGCAAGACCGAAGACATCGCGAGCACGCTGATCGCGGTCGCGGTCGGTGCGCTGGTCACCCTCGGGCCGCTGGCGCTGCTGCAATCGGGCTAGGCGGCGCCCGAGCACCGTGCGCCCCGCGATCAAGATCGGTCTGTCGACCGCCTCGGTGTATCCATTGAGGACCGAGGCGGCGTTCGAGTACGCCGCGCGGCTCGGTTATGACGGCGTGGAGCTGATGGTCTGGGCCGAAGCCGTCAGCCAGGATATCGACGCGATCGGCGAGATGTCGCAGCGCTACGGGGTGCCAGTGCTCGCCGTGCACGCCCCCTGCCTGCTGATCTCGCAACGGGTGTGGGGTGCCAACCCGATTCCCAAGCTCAACCGCAGCGTGCGGGCCGCCGAGGAGCTGGGCGCGCAGACCGTCGTCATCCATCCGCCGTTTCGCTGGCAGCGCCGCTACGCGGACGGGTTCACCGAGCAGGTGGCAAGGCTGGAGGCGTCCAGCGACGTGATCGTCGCGGTGGAGAACATGTTCCCGTTCCGCGCCGATCGGTTCTTCGGCGGCACGCAGGCGTCGATCGAGCGGATGCGCAAGCGCGGCGGCAGGCCGGGACCGGCGATCTCGGCGTTCGCGCCGTCCTACGACCCGCTGGAAGGCAACCACGCCCACTACACCCTGGACCTGTCGCACACCGCGACCGCGGGCACCGACGCGCTGGACATGGCCCGCCGGATGGGTTCGGGCCTGTCGCATCTGCACCTGGCCGACGGATCGGGTGCCTACCAGGACGAGCACCTGATCCCGGGGCGCGGCACGCAGCCGACCGTCGAGGTGTGCCAGATTCTGGCGGCCAGCGACTTCGCCGGACATGTGATCCTTGAGGTCACCACGTCCGGGGCGCGCACCGAGGCGGAGCGTGAAGCGCTGCTGAGGGAGTCGCTGGAGTTCGCGCGCACCTACCTGCTGCGCTGAGAGGGCCGATGACCGAACCCAGCCCGTTCGCCGACGCGATGGCGTTGCGCCCACTGGGCGACGGCGCGTACGCGGGCGAATTGAACAAGATCTGGACCGTCGGGCCGAAGCTGCACGGCGGTGCGATGCTGGCGCTGTGCGCGGCCGCGGCCCGGGAAGCGATCGGCGGCACGGCCCAGCCGATCTCGGTGTCGGCCAACTACCTGTCCGCGCCGAACCCGGGCGAGATGCGGCTGGAGACGTTCGTGCGCAAGCAGGGCCGACGGATCAGCGTGGTGGACGTCGAACTCATCGGCGGGGGACGCTCGCGCGAAGAGCAGAAAGCAGCC
>JBAPQQ010000404.1:0-4028 GCA_049280695.1 Mycobacterium sp. | reverse complement strand
GTCGACGACCACGTGCAGCGGCCGCGTGCCGGCGAGGTCGACCAGCGAGCGCAGGAAGGCACCGTAGTCGGCGAGCACGTCGCGGTCGGTGACCTGGCCGCCCGGCCCGTCGTACGTCGGCACACCGGCGATCACGTCGTCGGCGATGACCTCGAGCCCGGTGTCGCGGCCGACCGGCTTGGCACCGGCCCGGCACAGTTTGATCCCGTTGTAGGCCGCGGGGTTGTGGCTGGCCGTGAACATCGCACCGGGGCAGTCGAGGAACCCGGCTGCGAAGTACAACTGGTCGGTGGACGCCAGCCCGATGCGGACGACGTCGAGGCCCTGGCTGGTGACGCCGGAGGCAAACGCCGCCGCCAGCGTGGGCGAACTCTCCCGCATGTCGTAACCGACCGCGACCTTGGTGGCGTCCTCGTCACGCAGCAGCCGCGCGAACGCCGCGCCCACGTCGAACACGAACGCCTCGTCGATCTGTTCCCCGACCAAGCCGCGAACGTCATAGGCCTTGATGACGCGGTGAACTTCCGCGGCGGGCCGGGACATGACGAAAAATGACTCCTGTCGGGAACGCGACTGCTGGTGGCCAGCCTAACCGCTAGCCACGACGGCGCTTCGGCCTTGGGATAGATCGGACCTCGAGCCGAGGCGTCTGCTTATTGGGGCGGGTCGGGCAGCACGCGAAGGTGGCCGCGTCGCCGGCCGACCTTGGCGGACTGGGTGGGCGGAGGTGCCAACAGGGCGCCGTTGGTGCCGACGGGTGCGCCGTTGGCGAGGTCGGGGTAATCGCCGAATGCGGCGCTGCCGTTGCCGAACATCACGCCATCCCGCCTCTCGCGCACGGCGTCGGCCAGGGCCACGAGGTCGTCGTCGTCGGAACTGCTCGGCAGCGGGCCGGCGTGGCGAACCAGTTCCCACCCGCGCGGCGCGGTGATGCGGCCCGCGTGCGAGACGCAGAGGTCCCACGAGTGGGGTTCGGCCGCGGTGGCAAGCGGCCCGATGACCGCTGTCGAGTCGGAGTAGACGAACGTCAGCGTCGCGACCGCATACTGCGGACACCCGGGCCGGCAGCACCGACGGGGAACGTTCACGTCGGGAAGGCTATCGCGCGCAATCCCCCGCCGGTAACGGACACGCGCACGGCCCGAGCCGAAGATCCCCAACCGTTACGATCGCCCCCGTGGCCGGTAGACGCAGTTCCCGGCGGCGGCAGATGCGCGGTCCGCTCCTGCCGCCGACGGTGCCCGGATGGCGTACCCGTGCGGAGCGATTCGACATGGCGGTGCTCGAGGCCTACGAGCCAATCGAACAGAGGTGGGCGGATCGGGTGTCGGCGCTTGACGTCGCGGTCGACGAGATCCCGCGCATCACGGCGAAAGACCCCTACAGCGTGGAGTGGCCGCCGGAGGTGGTGGCCGACGGCCCGATCGCGCTGGCCCGATTGATCCCCGCGGGGGTGGACGTCCGCGGCAACTCGACGCGGGCGCGAATCGTGTTGTTTCGCAAACCGATCGAGCGGCGCGCCAAGAACGGCGACGAACTCGCGGATCTGCTGCACGAACTGCTGGTTGCTCAGGTGGCCACGTATCTGGGCGTCGAACCGTCCGTCATCGACCCGACGATCGACGACGACTGAGCTCTTGCCGGCGAGCAGACGCGGAATCGCATTACCGAAGCGGCATTTGTGCGAGTGGGCGTCTGCTCGCCGAGGCGGGCGAGGCCGGCGAGGCTAGATGATGCCGCGCTTGAGGCGACGGCGCTCGCGCTCCGAGAGCCCGCCCCAGATGCCGAAGCGCTCGTCATGGGCAAGCGCGTACTCGAGGCACGCGTCGCGCACCTCGCAGCCCATGCAGATGCGCTTGGCTTCGCGCGTGGAGCCGCCCTTCTCCGGGAAGAACGCCTCCGGGTCGGTTTGGGCACACAGTGCCCGTTCCTGCCACTGATCCTCAGGAGTTTCTGGCGCCAGGCCGAAAGCCTCGGGCACCAAAGTCAAGTGGGCACGTTTGGCGGTGCCCATGATTTCTGCGTTGGAGGGGGTTTGCGGCGTGCTGCCCACAGCGCTCAAGCCCCGGTCGCCCAGCCGGATCGGTTGCGGGAAATCGATGTGCTCGTAAGGCATTTCGCCTCCTAACCTAATGGTCGCAGTTGTTTGTGGAATGTCGTCCACTATTCAGCAGAGTTCGAACAAGTGATCGAATCTCGGTCTGCGACACCGGAACCGGAGGGCCAACCGGGAATGACACTGATGTGATTACACACTTGTGAGGTGGTCCGGTCAAGCGTTAGAACCGAAATTCATATCATCTTGTGATCGGAATTCGGCGCGTCGCCGCATTGGCGTGTCGGCCCCGAGAACCGGGACGAACGGCCCTGGCGGTCAAGGCCTACTCTCACTCGGGTGAAGGTGACCGTTCTCGTGGGCGGCGTCGGCGGGGCTCGGTTCCTGCTCGGCGTGCAGTTTCTGCTGGGACTGGGTCAGTTCGCTGCGGGTGGCGCCAACGCACACGAGCTGACCGCCGTAGTGAACATCGGCGACGACGCGTGGATGCACGGCGTGCGGGTGTGCCCCGATCTCGACACGTGCATGTACACCCTCGGCGGCGGCATCGACCCCGAGCGCGGCTGGGGGCACCGCAACGAAACCTGGCACGCGAAGGAGGAATTGGCCCGCTACGGCGTGCAGCCCGACTGGTTCGGGCTCGGGGACCGCGACCTGGCCACCCATCTCGTGCGCAGCCAGATGCTGCGCGCCGGCTACCCGCTGTCCGCCGTGACCGAGGCACTGTGCCGGCGCTGGTCACCTGGCGCCACGCTGCTGCCCGCCAGCGACGACCGCTGCGAAACCCACGTCGTCATCACCGATCCCGGCCCAGGCGATACGGCCGGCGCGCGGCGCGCGATCCACTTCCAGGAATGGTGGGTGCGCTATCGCGCACAGGTTCTGACGCACAGCTTCGCATTCGTCGGCGCTGAGAAGGCCACCGCCGGCCCGGGCGTCGTCGACGCGATCGAGTCCGCCGACGTCGTATTCCTCGCGCCGTCCAACCCAGTGGTCAGCATCGGCGCGATCCTGGCAATTCCGGGCATCCGCGCCGCGCTGCGGTCCGCCCCCGCACCCGTCATCGGGTATTCGCCGATCGTTAGCGGAAAACCGTTGCGCGGCATGGCCGATGAGTGCCTGCGTGTCATCGGCCTGCCCACGACGTCGGAGGCGGTGGGCGCGCATTACGGCGCCCGGGCCACCACCGGCATCCTCGACGGCTGGCTCGTCCACGACGGCGACGCCGCCGTCATCCCCGGCGTCACGGTCCGATCGGTGCCGCTGCTGATGACGGACCCGGCCGCCACCGCCGCAATGGTGCGCAACGGTTTAGAAGTAGCGGGGCTGATGTCGGGTCCGCGCTCATGACCGAACACGAATCCGCGCGACTCCTCGAGGTGTTGCCGGTGCCCGGACTGCCGGAGTTCCGGCCCGGCCACGACTTGGCTGCGGCGATCGCGATGGGCGCACCGTGGCTGCGCGACGGCGACGTAGTCGTCGTGACCAGCAAGGTGGTGTCCAAGTGCGAGGGCCGCATCGTGCCCGCCCCTTCTGATCCGCAGGCTCGAGATGACCTGCGCCGCAAGCTGATCGACGCCGAGGCGGTACGCGTGCTGGCCCGCAAGGGCAAAACCCTGATCACCGAGAACGCCCTGGGGCTGGTGCAGGCCGCAGCCGGCGTCGACGGCTCCAACGTCGGGTCCACCGAGCTCGCGCTGTTGCCGGTCGACCCGGACGGCACCGCGGCCAGGCTGCGTGCGCGGCTGCGCGAGCGCCTCGGTGTCACCGTCGGGGTTCTGGTCACCGACACCATGGGCCGGGCATGGCGCAACGGGCAGACCGACGTCGCGATCGGGGCGGCCGGCGTGGAGGTGCTGCACGCCTATGCGGGTGCGCAGGACGCGCACGGCAACGAACTGGTGGTCACCGAAGTTGCCGTCGCCGACGAGATCGCCGCGGCGGCCGACCTGGTGAAGGGCAAGCTCACGAA
>JBAPQQ010000403.1:0-3381 GCA_049280695.1 Mycobacterium sp. | reverse complement strand
GCTGTACTTGATCATCAGCCCGACGCCGACGATCGAGATCACCCAGATGGCGGTCACGAAGTACGTCACCCGGTCGAGGTTCTTCTCCACCACGGTCGAGCCGGACAGGCTGGACTGGACCCCGCCGCCGAACAGCGTCGAGAGGCCGCCGCCCTTGGCGCGATGCAGCAGCACCAGCAACACCACCAGGACGCTGGTGACCACAAGCAGGATCTGCAGGGTCAACTCCATGGCCGCTACCCTACCGTTTCTAGCCGGGCAGGTCGGGCAGCGGGCCTCCGGCCGCGATCGCCGACATCGTCGCGAACTGCTCGCCGTCCAGCGACGCGCCGCCGACCAGGGCGCCGTCGACGTCGTCCTGGGCGATGATGTCGCCGATGTTCTTGGCGTTGGCCGAGCCGCCGTAGAGCACCCGCACACCGTCTGCGACCTGCGGCGACGTCAGGCTGCCCAGCTCGTCGCGGATGGCCTTGCACATTTCCTGCGCGTCGGCCGCGCTGGCGACCCGACCCGTGCCGATGGCCCACACGGGTTCGTAGGCGATCACCGCCTGGCCGATCTGCTCTTTGGTCAGCCCGGCGAGCGAGCCCCTCAGCTGCTCGATGTTGTGCTCGACGTGGTTGCCGGCCTCGCGCACCTCCAGGTGCTCGCCGATGCACACGATGGGGACGAGCTCGTGGCGGAAGGCCGCAGCTGCTTTGGCGGCGACCAGCTCGTCGCTCTCGTCATGGTAGGTACGTCGCTCGGAGTGCCCGACAACGACGTAGGTGCAGCCGAGCTTGTTCAGGAAAGCGCCGCTGACCTCGCCGGTGTAGGCGCCGTCGTCGTGCTGCGAGAGGTCCTGGCCGCCGTACGTCAGCCTCAGCTTGTCGCCGTCGACGAGCGTCTGCACCGAGCGCATGTCGGTGAACGGCGGCAGCACCGCCACGTCGACCTTGTCGAAGTACTTCTCCGGAAGCGAGAACGCGATTTTCTGCACCAGCGCGATCGCTTCGAAGTGGTTGAGGTTCATCTTCCAGTTGCCGGCGATCAGCGGCTTGCGGGTCACGATTGCAGTACCTCCAGACCGGGCAGGGACTTGCCCTCAAGGTATTCCAGTGAGGCTCCGCCACCGGTGGAGATGTGCGAGAAGCCGTCCTCGGGCAGAGCCAGCGCCCGCACCGCGGCGGCCGAGTCACCGCCGCCGACGACACTGAACGCGCCCTTCTCCGTGGCGCCGATGATCGCTTCGGCGACGCCCTTGGTGCCGGCTGCGAACGCCGGGAACTCGAACACGCCCATCGGACCGTTCCAAAAGACGGTCTGCGCGTTGCTCAGCAGCGCGGCGAACCTCTTCACCGACTCGGGTCCGATGTCCAATCCCATTTTGCCGTCGGGTATTCGGTCGGCAGCGACGGTTTCCGAGGGCGACTCGGCTTTGAACTCGCCGGCCACGACCATGTCCACCGGCAAGTGGATCACGTCGCCGTGGGTGTCCAGGATTTCCCGGCAGGTGTCGATCATCTCGGGCTGCACCAGGGACGTGCCCACCGAAAGCCCGTGTGCGGCAAGGAAGGTGAAGCACATCCCGCCGCCGATCAGTAGGCTGTCGGCCTTCTGCGCCAGCTGTTCGATCACCGCCAATTTGTCGGAGACCTTCGATCCACCCAGCACGACCGCGTACGGTCGCTCGGTGGATCTGGTCAACTGTTGCAGCACTTTGACTTCGGCTTCCACGAGCTTGCCCGCATAGTGCGGCAGCAGCGTCGCGACGTCGTAGACCGAGGCCTGCTTGCGGTGCACGACACCGAAGCCGTCGGACACGAAAGCGCCGTCGGGGCCGACCAGTTCGGCCATTTGCCTTGCCAGCGCCAGCCGTTCGGCGTCGTCCTTGCTGGTTTCCCTCGCGTCGAACCGGACGTTCTCCAGCAGCAGGACGTCGCCGTCGGTCAGGCCCTCGGCTCTGGCGAGCGCGTCGGGTCCGACGACGTCGCCCGCGAGTTGGACGTGGCGGCCGAGCTTTTCGCCGAGGGCTTTCGCGACCGGTTTCAGCGAGAACTTCGGATCCGGTCCGCCCTTCGGGCGGCCGAGGTGGGCGGTGACGATCACCTTGGCTCCGGCGTCGGCCAGCGCGCTCAGCGTCGGGACCGACGCGATGATGCGACCTTGGTCGGTGATGTTGCCGTCGTCGTCGAGTGGGACGTTGAGGTCCGAGCGCACCAGCACTCCGCGTCCCGAAACCCCTTGCGCCAGAAGGTCGTCGAGAGTCGGAACCGTCATAACTACAGGGACTTGCCGACCAGGGCAGCCAGGTCGATGAGCCGGTTGCTGTACCCCCACTCGTTGTCGTACCAGGACACGACCTTGGCCTGGTTGTCGATCACCTTGGTCAGGCCCGAGTCGAAGATCGAGCTGTGCGGATCGGTGACGATGTCGGTGGAGACGATCGGTGCGTCGTAATACCTCAAAATGCCTTTGAGCCTGCCCTCGGCGGCTGCCTTGAAGGCGGCGTTGATCTCCTCGGCGCTGGCGGCCTTGGACAGTTCGACGGTCAGGTCCGTCGCCGAGCCGGTGGGGATCGGAACCCGCAGCGCGTAGCCGTCCAGCTTGCCCTTCAGCTGCGGCATCACCAGGCCGATGGCCTTGGCGGCGCCGGTGGACGTGGGCACGATGTTCAGCGCGGCCGCGCGGGCGCGTCTGAGATCCTTGTGGGGGCCGTCCTGCAGGTTCTGGTCTTGGGTGTAGGCGTGGATGGTGGTCATCAGGCCTCTGACGATGCCGAACTCGTCGTCGAGCACTTTCGTCACCGGCGCAAGGCAGTTCGTGGTGCAGGAGGCGTTGCTGATGATGTTCTGGCTGCCGTCGTACTTGTCGTCGTTGACGCCGAGCACGATGGTGAGGTCCTCACCCTTGGCCGGTGCGGAGATGATGACCTTCTTGGCGCCGGCCTGCAGGTGGCCCTTGGCCTTGTCGGCGTCGGTGTACCGGCCGGTCGACTCGATGACCACGTCGACGCCCAGATCGCCCCAGGGCATGGCGGCCGGGCCGTCCTTGATTTCCAGCGCCTTGATCTTGTTGGCGCCGACGACGATCGTGTCGTCGCCTTCGAGGCTGACGTCCTGCGGCAGCCGGCCCAGGATCGAGTCGAACTTCAGCAAGTGAGCCAGCGTGTGGTTGTCGGTGAGGTCGTTGACCGCGACGATCTCGAGGTCGCTGCTCTTGCCTTCGGCTTTCTGCTCCTCGAGCGCCCGGTACAAGTTGCGTCCGATTCGACCGAAGCCGTTGATGCCAATCCGGACCGTCACGTCTATCTCCCTCGTCTGCCTTTTGTTTCCTGTGGGTCAGCCTAGTGCGGCGGTTTACGGCGCGCTCAATCGCATCGACCGCCTTGTCGGTGGGTGT
>JBAPQQ010000402.1:0-4240 GCA_049280695.1 Mycobacterium sp. | reverse complement strand
ACTGGGAACTCGTGCACGCCGGCGAGGTGTACGAGGACCTGGCATGGTTCTGCATCCGTGCCTGGCGCTTCGGCGCGCCGCCGAGCCGCGGTGCCGGCGGGCTGGGCAGCATCGACAGTTTCCTTTCCGCCTACGAGCGCGCCAGGGGGACTAACGTCGACCGTGTGGCGATGCGCTGGTGGCTGATCCGGGCCACTTTGTCGTGGGGGATCATCTGCCGCTACCAGGCCGAGCGGCACCTGTCGGGCCGCACCCGCTCGGTGGAGCTGGCCGCGATCGGACGGCGGGTGTGCGAGACGGAGTGGGACCTGCTGGATCTGCTGGAGGCGGCGTGAGCGCGCCGTACGGCAGGCCGACAGCTCCCGAACTGGTGGCCGCGGTCGCCGATTTCCTGGACTCCGACGTGCGCAGCGCCGTCGACGGCAAGGTGAACTTCCACGCCAGGGTGGCGGCCAACGTGCTGCGCATCGTCGGACGCGAACTCGCGGAGCGAGGCTCGTCCGAGCGACCCTCAAACACGGCCGAAGCTCCGGATATCGACGAGCAGGAGCTGGCCGCCGCGATCCGAGCCGGGGACTTCGACGGCCAGGCCGACGAGGTGATGACCGCACTGCGCACCCTGGTCTACGACCGGCTCGAGGTCGCCCATCCGGGCTACGCGTTGGCGTCGGTGTCCGACCGGCTGTTCACCGCCATCGAGGCCGGCGACGTGGCCGCCGTCGCCGCGATGTGGTCCGAAGACGTGTCCGTGTGGCACGCGGGCGACAACCGGCCCAGCGGCAAGGAGCGTGCGATCCGGGTCATCGAGTGGTTCGTCGGCGCGACGGCCGACCGTCGATACGACGTGCTGGACCGCCAGTTCTTCCCCGGCGGTTTGGTGCAGCAGCACGTCCTGCACGGCACCACCCGCCGCGGCGCACCGTATTCGCTGCGCGTCGGGATCGTCATCCGCGTCGGCCGCGACGCGCTGATCACTCGCATCGACGAGTACTTCGACCCCGCTGACCTGTCACCGTTGCTCGACCAAACCTGAGGAGGCGAATTGTCAACTGCCACAGAGTTGTTGCAGAACCCTGAAGCGATCGGCATATGGGCGCTGGACCACAACCGGTCGTCGTTCGTGTTCAGGAACAAGACGATGTGGGGGCTGGCGAACGTCAAGGGCCGCTTCGGCGCGTTCAGCGGCGAGGGCCACGTCGAGGCCGGCGGAAAGGTGTCCGGCCGCATCGACATCAAGGCCGCATCGCTGTCCACCGGGATCAAGCGCCGCGACGACCATCTGCGGTCGGCCGACTTCTTCGACGCCGAGGATTATCCGGAGATCACCGTCACCGTCCACGGCGTCGACCCCGTCGAGGGCGGCGAGCTGAACGTGCGGGCCGACCTGTCGATCCGCGGCAACACCGTTGCGCTGCCCATGCGGGCACGCGGCGAGGTCCTCGACGACGGCGCAGTGCGCCTGAGCACCACCACCACAGTCGAGCGTGAGCAGCTGGGCGTCAGCGGCAACATGGTCGGCATGCTGGGCAAGACCACGACATTGTCGGCGGACGCGGTGTTCCATCGCGCGGGCGGATAGCATCCGTCAGTGCCTCTCAACCACACCGCTCCTCACGTCCGCGTCCTGGTATACAGCGACGACGCCAACGTGCGCGAGCAGGTCAAGCTTGCTTTGGGCAAGCGCATTCACCCCGAACTGCCGGAGCTGACGTACGTCGACGTGGCCACCGGCCCGATGGTGATCCGTCAGGTCGATAGCGACAACATCGACCTGGCCATCCTCGACGGCGAGGCCGCGCCGACCGGCGGGATGGGCATCGCCAAACAACTCAAGGACGAGGTCGACGACTGCCCGCCGATCGTGGTGCTGACCGGACGCCGAGACGACGCGTGGCTGGCGAAGTGGTCGCGCGCCGAGGCCGCGGTCCGGTTACCCGTCGACCCGATCGAACTGGCCGAGGCGGTCGTCGGGCTGTTGCGCCGGTAAAGCGCTCACCCCTAGTCGGCGGCGGGGCCGCCGCATGTTTAGGCTGTGGGTGAGGTCACCTGACGGGCCCACAGCCCGGGTCCGTCACATGCCTGCGACGCATCAGGAGCGAGTTGAACGTCTACTTTCCGATCTTGGTTCTGGGCGGGATTGCGGCCGCATTCGCGGTGTTCTCAGTGGGCGTTGCCGTGCTCGCCGGGCCACGCCGCTACAACCGGGCCAAGCTCGAGGCCTACGAGTGCGGGATCGAGCCCACCGAGACGTCGGTCAGTGGCTCTCATGCCTTACCGGGCCAGCGGTTTCCGATCAAGTACTACCTGACCGCGATGCTGTTCATCATCTTCGACATCGAGATCGTGTTCCTCTACCCGTGGGCGGTCACGTTCGACGCGCTCGGGCTGTTCGCGTTGGTCGAGATGCTTTTGTTCATGGCCGCCGTGTTCGTCGCCTACGCCTATGTGTGGCGGCGCGGCGGCCTGACCTGGGATTGACGAGATGGGTATCGAAGAAAAACTTCCCGGCGGCATTCTGCTGTCCACGGTGGAGAAGGTCGCCGGATACGTACGTGCCGGGTCGCTGTGGCCGGCGACGTTCGGGCTGGCGTGTTGTGCGATCGAGATGATGGCGACGGCCGGGCCACGGTTCGACATCGCGCGGTTCGGGATGGAGCGGTTCTCGGCAACCCCGCGGCAGGCCGATCTGATGATCGTGGCCGGGCGGGTGAGCCAGAAGATGGCCCCGGTGCTGCGCCAGGTCTACGACCAGATGGCGGAGCCCAAATGGGTGCTGTCCATGGGTGTTTGCGCGTCGTCGGGCGGCATGTTCAACAACTACGCGATCGTGCAGGGGGTCGATCACGTGGTCCCCGTGGACATCTACCTGCCCGGGTGCCCGCCGCGGCCGGAGATGCTGCTGCACGCAATCCTCATGCTGCACGCCAAGATCAAGGAGATGCCGCTGGGCGTGAACCGCGAAGAGGCGGTCCGCGAAGCCGAGGCGGCCGCGCTGGCAGCGGCCAACCCGACGGCCACCACGCTGCAGATCGGCGGGCTGCGCCGATGACCGAGACCACACCGCCGCAGGCCGGTACCGACCGCGAGGTGATAGAAACGCGCCGCGGCATGTTCGGTGTCAAGGGCAGCGGCGACACGTCCGGTTATGGCCGACTGGTACGCGAAGTCGCGCTGCCGGGCAGTTCCCCGCGGCCGTACGGCGGCTACTTCGACGACGTCGTCGACGCCCTGATCGACGCACTGGGTGAGGACAGGTTCACGGCCGCCGTCGAACGGGTGGTGGTGTATCGCGGCGAGCTCACCTTGGAGGTGCGCCGCGAGCAATTGGTGTCCGTCGCCAAGACACTGCGTGACGATCCCGCACTGAGATTCGAGCTGTGCCTCGGGGTTTCGGGTGTGCACTATCCCGAAGAGACCGGCCGGGAACTGCATGCGGTGTATCCGTTGATGTCGATCACCCACGGCCGGCGCATCCGGGTGGAGGTGGGCGCGCCGGACGCCCATCCGCATGTGCCGTCGCTGTTTTCGGTGTATCCCACCACCGACTGGCACGAGCGGGAAACCTACGACTTCTTCGGCATCATCTTCGACGGCCATCCGTCGCTCACCCGCATCGAGATGCCCGACGACTGGGAGGGCCACCCACAGCGCAAGGACTACCCGCTCGGCGGCGTGCCGGTGGAGTACCACGGGGCCGAGATACCCCCGCCCGACGAGCGGAGGGCCTACAGCTGATGACGACACAGGAGCCCACCGAATCGGTAGTCATGGTCGGCGGCCAGGACTGGGAGCAGGTCGTGGCCGCAGCAGCTCAATCCCATGCGGGCGAGCGCATCGTGGTCAACATGGGCCCGCAGCACCCGTCCACCCACGGGGTGCTGCGGCTGATCCTGGAGATCGAGGGCGAAACCGTCACCGAAACCCGTTGCAGCATAGGCTATTTACACACCGGAATCGAGAAGAACCTCGAGTACCGAACCTGGACGCAGGGTGTCACGTTCGTCACCCGGATGGACTATCTGTCGCCGTTCTTCAACGAGACCGCCTACTGCCTCGGTGTGGAGAAGCTGCTCGGCATCACCGACGACATCCCCGAGCGCGCCAGCGTGATCCGGGTGATGCTGATGGAGCAGAACTGGGTATCGTCGCATCTGGTGGCACTGGCCACCGGCGGCATGGAGCTGGGCGCCATGTCGGCGATGTTCTTCGGATTCCGGGAACGCGAAGAGATCCTTAAAGC